>NZ_BOCG01000303.1 GCF_016587775.1 Lactobacillus nasalidis
AAGATCACTCTTTACGGAAACAAGAAACATGGTACTAAACACAATGAGTACGTCTGCTATAACGAAAAATGCCCGAACTATGGCATAGTCGTAGATCGGGACAAGAATGCGATGCTTAGCCTTCTAGCGCTGGTTGAGCATCCAGAATTAAATCATGCGCTATAAATTTTAAAGAAAGGAGAGTTAATGGCTAAGGCCTTGGCATTAGTCATGCGGGTTGGCTGTATCCGAGGATTGGCGAGAGCCTTTCCAAGAAGTTGCAAGAGTGGTGCTTCGGTGCCTGCGCTGGTCAATGCGGTTACCCCCTTGTTGGGATATCGGAATACCTGTGATGACGGCAATAAGAAAAATGTCTGTATCCATGTCTTTGGACATACGTAGTCAAAAATTACTATTTGGCTACATTGCACACATTTTTTGCAGCAGTTAAGT
>NZ_BOCG01000304.1 GCF_016587775.1 Lactobacillus nasalidis
ACAAGCTATTCACAAATATATCGATTACTACAACAACGTAAGAATCAAAACAGGACGAAAAAACATGACCCCGATTGAATATCGGAATCATGTTCTAACAACCTTAACGGCGTAATACTAATTTGTCCCAATTTTGGGGGTCACATCAAAAATGATAGACTTAGAAATATTTTTAGATTTTTGTCATTGTTGGATGTAATAAGAATAAAGTATGATAGAATTATGAAGCAACTTATACATTGAGGAAGTGGGTTATGAAATACGTCTTTAGATATCTCAGAGACTTTCGTAAGGAAAGTATTCTAGCACCCTTATTTAAATTGCTGGAAGCTTTGTTTGATTTGCTGGTTCCTTTGGTCGTAGCCAGAATTATTGACTACGGCATCAAAGAGAAAAACCAGCCGTATGTTTTCCAGCAGGTGGGCCTGCTGGTCATCTTGGCCTTGCTGGGGATCAGCGCCAGCATCACGGCGCAGTGGTTCGCGGCCAAGGCCAGTGTCGGCGTTGCCACGCAGCTGCGCCAGGCAACTTTTGACAAGGTGGAAAATTTCAGTTTTGCCAACTTGGACCAGCTGCCGCCAAGTACCTTGATCACCCGGCTGACCAGTGACATCAACCAGGTCCAGACGGGCTTCAACATGGCTCTCAGACTGCTGCTGCGCAGTCCTTTTATTGTTTTTGGCTCCATGATCGCGGCCTTTACGGTCAACGTGCAGGCCGCCTTGATCTTTGTGGTGGCGATTCCTCTGCTGGCCCTGGTGGTTTTTGGCATCATGCTGGTCAGCATCCCGCTTTACCGGCGGGTGCAAAAGCGCCTGGATGAAATTACCCGCTTAAGCAATGAGAACTTGACCGGGGTCCGGGTAATCCGGGCCTTCAGAAAGGAAAAAGCGGCGGTGGCCAAATTTGACGAAAAAGTCGTGGCCATGACCAAGCTGAACGAGTTCGTCGGCCGCCTTTCCGCTGCCATGAATCCGGTGACTTACGTGATGATCAACATCGCGGCGGTCATCTTGATCCAGGTTGGCGCTTTGCAGGTCAGCCAGGGGTCAATGGCCCAGGGGCAGGTGGTGGCCTTGTACAACTACCTGGCCCAAATGATCGTTGAACTGATCAAGCTGGCCAGCCTGATCATCACCATCAACCGGGCCTGGGCCTGCGGCGACCGGGTGGGCCAGGTGCTGGCGGTTGAAAATGAGCTGACTTATCCAGAGAGCGGTCCCAGCGTCCAGGACGCGGGCGTGGAATTCAAGAACGTTTCCTTTACTTATCCGCATGCCGCAGCTCCGGCTGTCAGCCAGCTGACTTTCAAGATCGATCCGGGCACGACCGTGGGCATCATTGGCGGTACTGGCAGCGGCAAGAGCAGCCTGCTCAAGCTGATCACGCGCTTTTACGACTGTGACCAAGGGGAGATTGACCTTGGCGGGGTGCCGCTTAAGCAGCTGAGCAAGCAGGACCTGCTTGCCCAGTACGCGCTGGTGCCGCAAAAAGCCCAGCTGTTTGCCGGCAGCATCCGGGAAAACCTGCTGATGGGCAATTCGCAAGCCAGCGATGAAGACTTGTGGCAGGCTCTGGAATTGGCCCAAGCCAAGGACGTGGTCATGGGCAAGCCAGGCCAGCTGGATTTCGCGGTTGAGCAGGAAGGCCGCAACCTCTCCGGCGGGCAAAAGCAGCGTTTGACGATTGCCCGGGCCCTGGCCAAAAAGGCGCCGCTCCTGATCTTGGACGACAGCGACAGCGCCCTGGACCTGGCGACGTCGGCCCGGCTGCGCCAAGCCCTGGCCAGCTTGAAGGACGTCACGAAAATTTTGGTCTCGCAGCGGGCTTCGAGCATCATGCAGGCCGACCAGATTCTGGTGCTCGATGACGGGAATCTGGTAGCCAGCGGCAAGCATGCCGACCTCCTTGAGAGCTGCCGGGTCTACCAGGAAATCTACTACTCGCAATTTCCCGAAGCAGCCAAGGAGGCAAAGCAATGAAAAAACAAACTGAAAAAATGGACAGCTGGCAGGCAATGAAGCAGCTCTTGCCGATCATTGGCCGCTACCGGCTCTTGCTGGTCTTGAGCATTCTTTTGGCGGGAGTTTCCGTTGTCTTGCAGCTGTATGTGCCGATCATTTTCGGCCAGGCGATCGACCAGATCGTCGGAGTCGGCCGGGTCAACTTCGCCGTCATCGGCCAGGACCTGGTCAAGATCATAATCCTGGTCGTTTTGTCGGCCGCTGCTACCTGGGTGATGGGGCTGATCAACAACAAGCTCACCTACCAGACCGTTCAGGACATCCGGGAAAAGGCCATCCGCCAGCTGCAGCTTCTGCCGCTGTCTTATCTGGACCAGCACCCAAGCGGGGACATCGTCTCCAGAATTATCGCTGACACTGACCAGCTCTCAGACGGCCTGCTTTTAGGCTTTTCCCAGCTCTTTACCGGCGCGATCACGATCGTTGCCACCCTGGTTTTCATGCTGAGCCAGTCGGTGGGCATCACCTTGCTGGTGCTGGTATTGACGCCGGTCAGCTTCATTGTGGCTCGCTTTATCGCCAGCCACTCTTACCAGATGTTCCGCCGGCAGAGCCAGACGCGCGGTGAACAGACCAGCTTGATTGAAGAAATGGTCAACGGGGTGAAGGTGGTCAAGGCTTTCGGCTATGAAAAAACTGCCTCCAGCCGTTTTGCTGAAATCAACCAGCGCCTGCAGAAATACAGCCAGCAGGCAACTTTTTACTCCAGTTTGACCAATCCGGCTACGCGTTTTATCAACTCACTGATCTATGCCCTGGTGGCTTTGGCAGGCGCTTTGTCAATCATGGCCGGGAACTTGACCGTCGGCGGCCTAAGCGTGCTGTTGAACTATGCCAACCAGTACATGAAGCCTTTCAACGACATCAGCTCGGTGATCACGGAACTGCAAAACGCGGCTGCCTGTGCCAGCCGGGTCTTTGAACTGATCAACCAGGAAGCGGAAGTCGACCCGGTTGACCTGGAAGGCGATGATGAAACGGCCGCGGCTGCTGGCGGCGAGGTCGTCTTTGACCACGTCGACTTTGCCTACCAGGCCGACAAGCCTTTGATTCAAGACTTTAACCTGACCGCCAAGCCGGGGATGCGGGTTGCCCTGGTCGGTCCGACCGGCTGCGGGAAGACCACGACCATCAACTTGCTGATGCGCTTTTATGACGTTGACAAGGGCGCCATCCTGCTGAACGGGACTGATATCAGAGACATGCCGCGGCATGCCCTGCGGAAAAACTTCGGCATGGTCCTGCAGGATACCTGGCTGGAAGAAGGAACCGTCCGGGAAAACCTGGCTTACGGCAAGGAAGACGCCAGTGACGAGGAAATCATTCAGGCAGCCAAGGAAGCTCACAGCTGGGGCTTCATCCGCCGCCTGCCCCAGGGCCTGGACACGCCGCTGTCGGCTGACAGCCTCAGCGCCGGGCAAAAGCAGCTGCTCTGCATTACCCGGGTAATGCTGCTGGATC
>NZ_BOCG01000305.1 GCF_016587775.1 Lactobacillus nasalidis
CAGCGTGAGCCACGCCCGGCACGGCCGCTGCCCCAAAGAGGCTGCCCGCTAAGAGCAGGCGGCTGACGATGCCGGAGAGCTTTCTCAGATAACTTTTTTCAAAAAATAAACGCATTTTCTGCTTTCCCTTCATTAACATAACTGCAAAATATGTTAGTCCTGCTTCTTCCCGAATACAAGGGCAGCCGTGTTACGTTTTAGTTACAGCAAAAAAAACTGCCCGCTCATGCGGACAGTTTTAGAAAAGTATTCAAAATTACTTAACGGCATCCTTCAGAGCCTTGCCTGGCTTAAAGGCAGGAACCTTGCTTGCTGGAATTTCGATTTCAGCACCGGTTTGCGGGTTGCGGCCCTTACGAGCAGCACGTTCGCGAACTTCAAAAGTCCCGAAACCAATCAATTGTACCTTTTCACCCTTGGCAAGTTCTTCTTCGATAGTTGCGAACAGGGCGTCAACGATTTGAGCGGATTCCTTCTTGCTGAATTCAGTCTTTTCACTTACAACTGATACAAGTTCAGTCTTGTTCATCTTGTTTCCTCATCTTTCTATTGATAAAAGGCCCAGCAATAATGCCGAAGCTTAAGTCATATGCTAATTATAGCAAAACTTTGCCTCAGCAACAGCCTTTCTCCAAAATAGCTGAGAAAAAATATTAAAATTGTAAAATCGTTTTAGTCCAGCTTGTACCAGCGGCGGGCATTGCCGGCCAGAATCGCTTCCTTGTCGGCGTCTGGCAGGGACAGTCCCTTGACCATGGCCGGTCCGCCCAAAAGCCAGCTGCTCTTGACCGGATAGGAAGACCCGTAGATCAGATTGCCAGCGCCCAAAATCTTGGCGGCCAGGACCAGGTTGTCCTCGCCCCATGGCTGCGCATGCGAGAGCTCATAGGCAATGTTTTGCTCCAAGCGCTCTTTGACCGCGCCGTTGTTGGTATCAAAGCGGCCGCCGCCGGAATCTCTTGGCAAAAGCATGCTCTTGTAGGTGAAATAGCCCCCGCCCAGCATGGAGTGAATCAAGTGCAGGTTTGGAAATTCGGCGAACAGGTCGCTGTAGACTTCCCGGCTGACCGCGATAATCTGGTCAGCGCAGCGTCCGTAAGACCGGCGCAGGTTGTCATAATCCTTGATCGCCTCGTACTCCAGCGGCACCGGCGTGTGGTGCACGTATACCGGCAGGTCAAGTTCGGCAGCTTTTTTGAAAAACGGCCGGTAATACGGCTGGTCCAGATAGCCCTCGTCATAGTGGGCAGAGACTTGAACTCCCTTAAGGCCCAGTTCCCCGGCAGCATATTCCAGTTCAGCCAGGCTTTCGGCTGACCCGTCCACTGGCACGGCGGCCAGGCCGATCAAGCGGCCAGCGGATTCCTTGACCACCTTGGCCACAGCCCGGTTGTAGATCTTGCAAAGGTCCAGATCCAGCCATTCCTGGCAGCCTGGCAGTTTCAAAATTGCCTGGTCAACGCCAGCTTTTTCAAAGTCGGCAAACTGCTTTTCAAGCTGGTAGTCTGCCTGGAAAAAGTCCAGTCCAGCGCAGCCGCGCGGCTTCTCAATCACGATCTTGACGCCTTCAGCACTTTCCTCGCTGACAGCATGGGTGTCCGGGTGAGCATTGATGCAGGCCAGGAAATGCTCCAGCAGGTCGCCTTTGAAAAATTCATCCGGCAGCCAATATACATTCGCGTCAATCACCATTTTGTTTCACCTACTTCACTTTCACGTCCAGAATCTGGTCACCAACTTTGACCTCGCCCTGCTTGAGCGGAGTAACCGTGTCCAGAGCGTCATTCTTGGTAATAATCAGCATCAGCGTCGGGTCATAGCCGGCGGCCTTGACCTTGTCGACGTCGTATTCAACCAGCAGATCGCCCTGCTTAACCTTCATCCCTTGTTCAACATGGCTCTTGAAGTACTGCCCCTTCAGCTCGACAGTGTCGATCCCCAGGTGCAGCAGGTACTCAGCCCCGTTTTCCGTGGCAATGCCGACGGCATGGCCGGTCGGGTAAGCAACTCTGACGATCCCGTCAAACGGCGCGTAAACCTTGCCGTCAGCTGGTTCGATCGCGATCCCATCGCCCAGAGTCAGCTTGGAGAAGACTTCGTCTTTGACTTCAGTCAAGTCGATAGCTTTGCCATTTACCGGAGCCGTAAAGGTCAGTTCCTTTGGCAGCTTCTTTTGCTTTTCTTCAGCTTTAGCTTCAATTGCCCCGGTTGATTCCTTCTTGTCGCCGATGATCAAGGCACTGATCAGGGCAAAGAGAAAGGCAGCGACACCGGACAAGCAGAGGCTGATGAAGCCACCGTCGATGCCCTTAGGGTTGATGAAACATGGCAGCCCCAGGATCCCGTTGGCCCCGAAGGAGTAAAGCTTGGCGCCGCCAAAGCCGGCAATAGCACCGCCGATGCCGGCACCGGCAA
>NZ_BOCG01000306.1 GCF_016587775.1 Lactobacillus nasalidis
CCCGCTGCCGCTAGTAGCGATCGGCCGCTGCCGGCAGGAGCTGTCCTGGCTGGCCAACGAGCCGGACGCCTGGATCTGGCACGGCATCGACGAAGACGAGACGGCCCCGGCAGTCAAGAAGCTGAACGACTTGAACGAGGACGGCAACTGGCACCCATTCGGCTACCAAAACTTCGTTGAGCTTTTGGACGATCCGGACGCTCCTTGCCACCTGTTCAACAAGATCTACCTGCGCGGCGGCGCCAAGTCCCTGGCTGAATTCTGGCGCAAGCAGCGCGAGCAGGGCTTGAGCCACGTCATCATCAACCTCAAGCCAACCAAGCGGCCGATTGAAGACTGCCTGGCTGACCTGCACGACTATGTCTTCCCGGAAGTTAACCGGGATTAAAAAAAGCTCTGACATCCTTCGCGGTGTCAGAGCTTTTATATTGCCCAAAATTACTTAGCTGAGCTGCTTGAAGAGCTCGTGCTTGCGGCCTTCTTGGCTGAAGTCTTCTTAGCTGCCTTCTTAGTGGTCTTCTTTGCAGTCTTCTTGCTGCTCTTAGCCGCCTTCTTGGCTGAGGTCTTCTTAGCTGCCTTCTTGCTGCTAGTTGCAGCGGCCTTCTTGCTTGAGGTCTTCTTGGCTGCCTTCTTAGTAGTCTTCTTAGCTACCTTCTTAGTTGACTTCTGGGTAGCTTTCTTAGTTGACTTCTTTACAGCCTTCTTAGTTGACTTCTTGGTGGCTTTCTTGGCAGCTTTCTTTGCAGACTTCTTAGCGGCCTTCTTGCTGCTTGATGAAGCGGCTGAGCTGGTCTTTGAAGAGCTTGATGAGGCTGAGCTCTTCTTTGAGGCTGAGCTGGATGAGGCTGAACTCTTCTTTGAAGAGCTTGATGAGCTGGTGCTCTTCTTTGAAGTGGCAGTCTTGCTGCTTTGAACTGAAGTCTTGCTTTCAGTTGCGGCCAATACCGGGCTTACGCCAGCAGCAAGCAGTGCTGCAGCTACGCCGGCCTTACTCAAATTCTTCATTAAACGATTGTTCTTCATGATATGCTTCCTTTCCCTATATCGATATCAAATCACAATTTTACTTGCTTGACCCTAATTATACTCATTTATCAAAGCTTGTTAAGCAGAATTTGAAGAAAGTTTGAAATAAATTGCTTTTTGTAAAAAATCTGCCGCTTTTTGCTGCTTTTCTTGCGAAAAAATCCCAAGAAAACTAATTTAATCCATCTAGGACAATCATACTAAAACTTCAAAAATGTCTATGTATCAAAAATAATAGTTATATTTGGTCAAAAAAGTATAACAGAAAAGCGGCCCTCATCTTCTTTATTCACTCCCTTCTGCCGCAAAAAAGGCAAGGCCGGGGACTGGACCAGAGTCGGGGCACTTTTATTATCAAGCAACTATATTAATATAGCCACTATGCTAAAAGGCCTATAAAAAAAGAATGCCCGCGTTATAACGGGACATTCCTTTTAACCGATTATTATTCTGCCGTGATTTCGTCGTAGTCGGCAACTTCTTCCAGCCATTCAGTCTTGCCTTTGGTTACTGCCAGGTGGCTGAACCAGGAATCAGGGCTGGCGCCATGCCAGTGCTTGACGCCGTCAGGAACGATCACCACGTCGCCTGGCTTCATCTTTTGCGCCGGCTGGCCCCAGGCCTGGTACCAGCCTTCTCCGGCGGTGCAGACCAAGATTTGGAAGCCGCCCACGTGCCGGTGCCAGTGGTTGCGGCAACCCGGTTCAAAGGAAACCTCGCCCACGCCGATGCCGCTTGCCGCGTCGCTGGCCAGCCCCTTCAAGAAACTGTTGCCTTCAAAGTACTTGGCGTAAGCCGTGTTCGGTTCGCCAAAGCCAAACAGATCGTTCTTGACTTCTGCCTCATTTCTTGCCATTTTTTGCCTCCAAAAATCAAAACATTGTTTGCTGATCTAAGCTAAGTGTAATTCGAGGGTTCTAAATTGAAAATTACCGCTTTTTTATGCTACTATACGTCTAGAACATAGTGAGGTGAAAGAATGATAGATCCACGATTACTGCAAGAGCTGGTTGCTTTTGCCAAAACAGGCACTCTCAGTCAGACTGCCGAAGAACTGCACTTGACCCAGCCGACGGTGACGCGGGGGATGCAGAAGCTGGAACAGGAACTGGGGGTTGCCCTTTTCAACCGGACAGGCAACAACAAGATCAGTCTCAACACCACCGGCCAGCTGGCTGCCAAAGAAGCCTCCCGCCTGCTCGACATGGAGGATGAGCTGACTGAAAAGGTGCGCAACTTCGCTGAATCACAAACCCGTTTCCTGGTGGGCTCAGACGCCCCTGGTCCCTTGCTGCTCAGCGAGCGGATCGAGAACAAGCTGCCGGTCAAAGTCAAGCTGGACCAGAATCTGCTTGCTGAAGACGAACTCCTGCCAGCGGTTGAAAGCTACCGCTACCAGCTGGTTTTCAGCAGTCATGAATACCAGACTGACCTTTGTGAGTCCCGCTATATCGGCTACGAGCAGCTGTTTCTCATGTGCGACAAGAACAGCGACCTGGCCAAGAAGGGCTCAGTTACCTTCCAGGAGCTGGCCGGGGTCAGCTTCCTGGTCCTGCAGGGGATCGGTCCTTGGAAGCAGATCAAGGAAAGTGCTATCCCTAATGCCCACTTCCTCTACCAGGACGACCTGTCTTCTTTGACCGAGCTGACCAAGTACTCACAACTGCCGGTTTTCCGGTCCAACCTCTCCTTCCCCAGCCATCCGGAAAACGATGACCGCGTGCCTGTCAGAATTGACGACCCGAAGAACCGGCTCGACTTCTATGCCATCTACCGCAAGGACCAAAAGAAGATGGTCATGCCTCTCTTGGAACTTTTGAGCAAAAACTGGCCAGAAGATTTTCCATATTAATTTATAAGCAGCAAGCATTTCCCCTTTTTTAGAGTTAAAATTAAATAAACTACGAAAGAGGAGGAGACTGACATGCAATTCACCAAGCAATTCGAAGGCACTTTTGCCCAAGTCAAGGAGCAAATCGACAAGTTCGTTGCTGAAGGCGGCCACATCGACGCGGTCATCACTGACCACACCGGTGAAAAGGTTGCCGAAGACCACACCTACGGCTACAAGATGCGGGTCATCGCTATCTGCAGCGAAGAAGAAAGCTAAAGCAAGCTAAAGACGCCATCCCCAAATCGAGGGATGACGTCTTTTTTTGCATCTAAACATTTCTACCGATCAGCTTAAAATTCAGCAATGACCTCGCCTAATGTCCAAAGTGAGATCATTCCAGACATAGTTTCATGTCCATCTCTGTAAATGTACCCTTCCATGAAGGTGGTATAACCTCCGTAGGTGTCTGTAACAATTTCAAATTCAGTATCTGGATACTTTTTCAAGTAATCTCTGAAATTGTATCTTACACCTGAAAAAACTCCATCTTTTTGCAGCCCGTCAAAAACCAAAGCATAGCACTCTTCCAGGTCAATCTTTGTGAACGTCAAATTGGCTGGATAAAACTTTTCCGAATCTTTTTGATATTCGTATACTTGGTCTAAATATAGAGTAAGATTGTCACCATTGATTTCTGTTTTTACTATCCGGCTGTCGTGCAGGTCAAACGGAATGTTGCTGACCGTCTTCTTTACAAGTTTCATAGTTTTCCTTCTTAACTTATTTCTGCTGCTGCAAAAAATGTGTGCAATGTAGCCAAATAGTAATTTTTGACTACGTATGTCCAAAGACATGGATACAGACATTTTTCTTATTGCCGTCATCACCGGTATTCCGATATCCCAACAAGGGGGTAACCGCATTGACCAGCGCAGGTACCGAAGCACCACTCTTGCAACTTCATGGAAAGGCTCTCGCCAATC
>NZ_BOCG01000307.1 GCF_016587775.1 Lactobacillus nasalidis
AGGATTGGCGAGAGCCTTTCCATGAAGTTGCAAGAGTGGTGCTTCGGTACCTGCGCTGGTCAATGCGGTTACCCCCTTGTTGGGATATCGGAATACCGGTGATGACGGCAATAAGAAAAATGTCTGTATCCATGTCTTTGGACATACGTAGTCAAAAATTACTATTTGGCTACATTGCACACATTTTTTGCAGCAGCAGTGATCATTATTATTGCTTTTTGCGGCATGAATTATTTTATCACGTTCATGTAGTCAAGCGGTCAAGTCCCTAGGGGCTTGACCACTTTTTTACTTGAAATAATCGACTGTCTTTATACTTTTTAAAAAAATAATAAAAACTTTACCTAAAAATATTCTCCGAAAGTTAGCTACTTTTTCACAATGCAAAAAGGGAAGATAGCACAAACTTTTTATCCGGAAAAAACAAGTTTGTGAATTAACTAGCTTAAAAATGGCCTTTTCCTTGATATGACGGCTTTTGATAGCACTTGCAAAAGTGAAAAAAAGTGGTTTAATTAAAAGCTGTAAGTAATAATTTTTAAGGAGATTCACTTATGGCAAAAATTAAGGGCGCAAACGCCGTTTTAGATGTTATGTACAAGTGGGGCATTGACCACCTTTACGGTTTCCCAGGTGGTTCTTTTGACTCAACCATGAACGCGATCTACGAAATGCAAGACAAGGTCAAGTTCATCGAAGTTCGTCACGAAGAAGCCGGTGCCTTGGCTGCCTCAGCAGAATACAAGCTTACTGGCAAGCTTGGTGTCTGCATGGGTTCAGCTG
>NZ_BOCG01000308.1 GCF_016587775.1 Lactobacillus nasalidis
TCCGCCGGTCGGTCGGCGGCTATGAAATCATCGCCGGCGAGCGCCGCTACCGGGCTTCCGAACTGGCCGGCAAGGAGACCATCCCGGCCATCATCCGCCAGTTCGACGAAAGCCAGATGATGGAAGTGGCCATTCTGGAAAACCTCCAGCGCGAGGACCTGACTCCTTTGGAAGAAGCCCAGGCCTACGAGATGCTGCAAAAGAACCTGGGCCTGACCCAGGAAGAGGTTTCCAAGAAGATGGGCAAGTCCCGTCCCTACATCACCAACTACCTCCGCCTGCTCACCCTGCCGCAGAAGACCAAGGGCCTTTTGCAAAGAGGCGAGCTGTCGATGGGCCAGGCCAGAACCCTGCTGGGCTTAAAGGACAAGGACCGCATCGACGAATTGGCCAAGCGGGTGGTCAAGGAAGGGATGCCGGTGCGCAAGGTCGAGGCCCTGGTGGCCAAGATGAACGAGCGCGGGCAGAAGCAGAAGAAAAAGAATGCCGGCAAGTCGGCCTTCGTGCGGGCCAGTGAAAGCCAGCTGGCCGCCAAGTTCGGCTCACCCGTGAACATTACCGAAAACAAGACGGGGAAGGGGCATTTGTCGATCGACTTTGCCTCCCCGGAAGAATTGAACCGAATCCTGGATTTGTTAGGTGTGAATCTCGATGATTAAAAACATTACTTTTGATTTGGCGGATACAGTTGAAATGAAGAAGCCCCATGCCTGCCAGACCAACAACTGGGAAGTCCTGCGCTTGGGCGCGGACATCCGCCTGAAGTGCATGGGCTGCGGGCACGTGGTCATGATGCCGCGGGCCGACTTCAACAAGAAGGTCAAGAAGCTTCTGGCCAAAAGCAGCGATCCGGTCAACCGGAAGAGCGAGTTTTACGTGCCAAAGGAAGACATTGCCCGGCCAAATTTTGACTAAGCATTGACTAATCAGGTCAAAAGGCCAAAAATAAAACACACAAGGAACAATAAAGAAAGAGGAATTATTTACTATGGCTTTAACTGCAGGTATCGTCGGTTTGCCAAACGTCGGCAAGTCAACGCTGTTTAACGCAATCACCAAGGCTGGCGCGGAAATGGCCAACTACCCGTTCGCGACCATCGAACCGAACGTGGGGATGGTTGAAGTGCCGGACAAGCGTCTGGCCAGAATCCAGGAGCTGATCCCGGCCAAGAAGGTCGTGCACACGACTTTTGAATTCACGGACATCGCCGGTCTGGTCAAGGGGGCTTCCAAGGGTGAAGGCCTGGGGAACAAGTTCCTGGAAAACATTCGCCAGACCGATGCCATCGTGCACGTGGTGCGGGCTTTTGACGACGAAAACATCACTTCCGTTTCCGGCAAGGTCGACCCGGAAGAAGACATCGACACGATCAACCTGGAGCTGGTCTACGCCGACCTTGACTCCGTTGACCGCCGGATCGGCAAGGTGCAGAAGATGGCCCAGCAAAAGGACAAGGAAGCCCTGGCTGAATACAACGTCCTGCAGAAGATCAAGCCGGTGCTGGAAGCCGGCGACCCGGTCCGGTCAATCAAGTTCACCGACGACGAGGCCAAGATCGTCAAGGGCCTCTTCCTGCTGACTTCCAAGCCGGTCATCTACGTGGCCAACATTGCCGAAGAATCCATGGCTGATCCGGAAAGCGACAAGTACTACCAGATCGTCAAGGCTCACGCCGACAAGGAAGGCGCTGGCTGCCTGGGCATTTCCGCGGCCATCGAGGAAGAAATCGCCGGCCTGGACGACGAGGAAAAGGCTGAAATGCTGGCAGCCGAAGGCGTTGAAGAATCCGGTTTGGACCGCCTGATCCGGGCTGCTTACCACTTGCTGGGCCTGAGAACCTTCTTCACGGCCGGCGGCAAGGAAACCCGGGCCTGGACCTTCCACCAGGGGATGAAGGCTCCGCAGGTTGCCGGCGTCATCCACTCCGACTTTGAACGGGGCTTCATCCGGGCTGAAGTAGTGTCCTTTGAAGACCTGGACAAGTACGAGAGCATGCAGAAGATCAAGGAAGCCGGCCGCGTCCGCCTGGAAGGCAAGGACTACGAGGTTCAGGACGGCGACATCATCGAATTTAGATTTAACGTATAAGGCAGGAGACTGAAGTGAGCGAAGAAAAGCAAGTAAAGAACGCTTCCCAGGCCAAGCTGCAAAAGCAGGGCGAAGCGGAAGCCAAGAGCGAAAGCATCAAGCAGGCCGACCCGAAGGAGCTGCGGTCCAAGCTGTCCAACAAGAACCGTGACTACATCTACCGGCTGAAGAAGGAACTGCTGGCCGGGGGCTTGAGCGAGGCTGACGCCGATGCCAAGATCGACGGCCTGCTGCCGGAAATCTACGACGCCCAGATCAAGGGCCAGCCGGCCCACGTGCTCTTTGGCGCGGCACCGAAATTGAAGGCCAGCCAGATCCTCAACCCGGTAGTCAAGCCGGAAAAGGTGCCCGACAAGCTGGTTGCCCTGGACGGGGCCCTCTTCTACACGGCCATGCTGACGGCCCTGTTCGGGATCCTGCAGCTGTTCACCAGCAACAACAAGAGCACTTCCTCTGGTTCCGGGATCTTGACTTTGATCATCATGGGCCTGGCCATGGGCTGGTACTTCACCAAATACAACTCCTGGATGCAGCCTGACCCGAAGACCGGCAAGCCGGCCTGGGGCAAGGTCATCTGGGGCCTGATCGGCTCTTTGGCCATCATCATGCTGATCGTCTTCGTCCTGTCGCTTCCGGCCCTGTCAGTCATCAACCCGGTTCTGCCGGGCTGGGCTGACCTCCTGGTAGCGGCTGCTGCCTACGGGATCCGCTGGCTGGTCCGCCGCCACTACGGCATTGAAGGGACCTCCTTG
>NZ_BOCG01000309.1 GCF_016587775.1 Lactobacillus nasalidis
CCGCAGCCGGTCGCCGTATTCGTCGACAGCTGCCTGCAGCTGGTCCGGCGTCAGCTTGAAGCCGGTCTTGGAAGTGTCGATCTGCACCACTTCCGCTTTTTCCAAAGCCGCGTCGGCAATGTAGAGCGGGAAGATCGGCGTTGGCAGGACCATTACGTCGCCGGGGTTGATGATTGCCGACATGACCGTGTAGATGGCTTCCGTCGCCCCGTTGGTGGCGATGATCTCGCTTGGCGCGTAATGCATGTCATAGCGGCGGGCCAGGAAGTCGGCAGCGGCTTCGCGCAGGCCGGCAGTCCCGTTAGAAGGCGCGTAGTGCGAGTGGTTGTCCACGATCCCCTTGATGGCAGCCGTCTTGATATGGTCAGGAGTGTTGAAGTCCGGTTCGCCGACCGTGAACTTGACGATATCGGCATACTGACTGCTGTATTTGGCGAAGTTCAGAATAGCTGAAGTCTTGACTTCTGCTACCCCTTTCTTGAAATGCTGGGTTAAATCGACCATGTTTGTGCCTCCTAGATGATCAATGAAAATAAAAAATCGCGGATCAGCTGATCCACGATTACCAAAGTCTGCTTGTGCACGTTCCATTTTGAAACCGCCGGATCCTGATTCCTGCCGTTTCAAAAAACAATGTTAAGAAAAACTCTCATTATTGAAACTGCAGATGCATGTTTTGTGTTGAAAACTTGCATCCACAGATGCAAGTTAGTTCCAATAATAAAAGCTAAAGAATTTTGCATTTTTGCTGATTAAAGCTGCCATGATTCTTGTCCTCTCTCAACATTTGATGCTTTAACTATATCTTAAAGATAAATTAAAGTCAAGCGCAAAAGTTAATTTTCTTCCCAATTTTCAGGATTAGCCAAGAGGTCCTGCAGGGCCTGAACCAGGTCCCGGCCCACCGTGATCGTCCCGGGCTTGAGGTAGTAACTCAAAGAGATTTCTTCTTCCAGTTTCCCCAGCAGCTTCTGCACTTCCGCTTGTTCCGTTTCTTTTCCTGCCATATGATGCCTCTTTTCTGATTTTGCAAATGTCCCCTTCATTTTATCAGCTGCAAGCCGGAAGCACAAAAAAAGGTCAAGCCGCCTGGCTTGACCTGCTTATTGCGTTAGCTGGATTCGAACCAGCGCATGACGGTACCAAAAACCGTTGCCTTACCACTTGGCTATAACGCAATCTTGTGTGTGCTGGGCTGACGCCCAACAAATAATATAATACCTAATTTCCAGAGTCTGGTCAACACTTTCAAGAAAAAAATCCTCCAAAAAATGGAGGATTTCTTCTTTTAAGCCCGGGCCGGCAAATCCAGCTGGCTTTCAGCCAGGACCTTGCCATCCAAGGCCTTCAAGAATTCATTGTAGTAATACGGTTGCGGCAGGTTCAGCTTCTCACTCAAGGCATAAACCCGCAGGCGGTAGTCGTGGTCCTTGTCCGGCGGAGTCGGCCCAACGTAGCCCGTATGCACTTCTTCTGGATCGTTCAAAAAGCGGGAAACGGTACTGTTGTATCCCTGGGGGGTATCCGTCTTTCTGCTGAAGTCAGCCGGAATTTCACTGGCTGCTGGCACGTCGCTGGCCAGCCAGTGGATCCAGGCAAAACCGCAGACCGGGATGGAATCATAGTCAACCAAGGACCAGGCCAGGTACTTGGTCCCGGCTGGCAGGTCCGTTACGGAAAAAGGAAAGGATACTACCGGGTTGCCGGCTTCCTTGACGCTGGCATACTTGGCATATTCGTCGGGCAGATAGCCCTTGTCCAACTTTACTTGAATCTGCATGGTCAAAACCTGCTTTCTTTTACTCAAGACTTACTATCATCATGTTTATTTTAACATTTTTTCTGTTAAACTAATTAACAGTGTGTTTTATAGGAGTTTCAGTATGTCACGTTATAAAATTCAAGCTTTTCTCTTTGTCTTTGTAGCCTTCATGCTTGGCTGCAATGAATATATGATCGTCGGCGTTCTGCCGGATATTTCCCGGGAAATACATGCCTCCCTCAGCAGCCTGAGCTACCTGGTCACCGTCTTTGCCCTGGTTTACGCCATCGCCACTCCACTGGTGACGTCACTGACCAAGTATTTCAAGCGTCACCAGCTGCTCTTTTTCCTGATGGGCATCTTCTTCATCGGCAATACCTGGACAGCCCTCTCCCACAGCTATGCCAGCCTGCTTTTCTCCCGGATCCTTTCGGCCACGACCGCGGGCTCGATTATTTCCCTCATCCTGGTTATCGCCAATTTTGTGGCCCCCCTGGAAAAAAGAGCCTCGCTTCTGTCCTGGATCTTTGCCGGCTTCTCAATTGCCTCCATCATCGGCCTGCCGATCGGGACCTTTATTTCAACCACTTTTTCCTGGCATGCCAGCTTCTGGATGATCTCGCTTCTGACGCTTGTAACCTTTATCCTTTTGCTGGTCTTTGTGCCCCGGGATACCCCGCAGAGCCAGTCCAGCCAGGGGCACAAGCAGTTCGCCATCCTGGGCAACCGGCAGATCCAGCTGACCTTGATCGCCATCGTCCTGGTCTGCGCGGCCCAGTATACCTACTATACCTACATCCGGACCTTGATTACCGACTACATGCATTTCCCGAAGAGCTGGCTGAATATTTTGCTTCTTCTGCTGGGACTTGCCTTTATCGCCGGCAACAAGACCGGGGGCTTTCTGGCCGACCGCGGCGGCATCAAGCGCCTGCCCTTGGTCTTCGGCATCCAGACCGTCCTGCTCTTTCTCTTGGCGCCGCTTTTGCCTCTGTCCTGGCTGGCCTTCATCTGCATCGTCGGCATCTGCTGCACCAACAGCATGTACGGGTCATCTACCCAGGTTTATTTCCTGGATCTGGCGGCGGCTGAATATCCGGAGTCAATCGACTTTGCCTCCAGCTTCAACTCGATCTTTGCCAATATCGGGATTTCCCTGGGTTCCTTCACGGCAGCGCAAGCAGCCGGCTTGACCGGGATCGCCAGCACCCCCTACTTTGGCGGGGTCTACAGCTTGATCAGCTGCCTGCTGATGATCCTGGTCTGCCGGCAATTGGCCGCCAAAAAGTAAAGCAAATAGAGAAGAGAATAATAAAACAAAAAACAAAACTCGCCGTAAGGCGAGTTTTTTTAGTCGAACAAAGTTTGCCAGTTGGGATCCCGGTGGGCCGCAAAGCACATCTTCACCTGTTCAGTCGAATTCTTGTTTTCCGCCAGTGGTGGCAAGTCACTTTCTTTGAACCAGGCAGCCTGGCTGGTTTCGGAATTGGCCTTGAATTCCCCGCCCAAGGACTGGCAGAGATAGTAAATGTCGGTGATCCCGTAAGGATGGATCGAGCCGTGGTGCTTGAAGTGGTCTTGGACGGCGATGATTTTTACCGGTTTGACGGTTAAGCCGGATTCTTCCTGGCATTCTTTAACGCAGTTGTCAGCTGGGGACTGGTCGACGTCACACCAGCCGCCTGGCAGGGACCAGTGCCCTTCTTTTTCCTGGACCAGGAGAATCTGGTCATCTTTGAAGATGGCTGCCCTGGTCGCGATTTTCGGGGTCTGGTAGCCAATTTCATTGCAGAAGAGCTCCTTGACCTTGTCGTAATTGACCTCGCTTTTTTCCGCCAGCATTTCCGCTGCTATTTCCCGCAGACGGCTGTAGCGCTCCGTGTCAAACACATCCTTGCTGTAGGCCAGGCCGGTCTGCCCGATTGCTTGGATTTCCATGGCCCAGTCAATCAATTTGTCGCCTTTTTTCATCATGTCCTCGCTTCTTCATCAAAAAATTTCTTCTGCCTCAATTATAGCTAAAGGCAAAAATTTTTGCGCAAAAAAGCAGATCCGGAGATCTGCTTTCTTTAGTAGCTATAGTATCGATTATTTGACATAGGCTTCCTTGAAGTCCCAGTTGCCCCGGTTGTAGACCGCCTTCTTGACGCTGGTCCGCACCAGCATGACGCTGGTTGAGTAGTAAAGCGGACAGATCCCGGCATCCTTTAAGAGAATGTCTTCAGCCTGGCTCATGTCGCTCCAGCGCTGGCTGGTGGACGTGGTGGTCTTGGAATCGGCGATCAGCTTGTCGTACTTGCTGTTTGACCATTGCCCGTCGTTTTGGCTGTTGCCAGTCGTGAACAGGTCCAGGAAGGAGATCGGGTCGGCAAAGTCGGCGATCCAGTCGATCAGGCCCAGCTGGAACTTGTGGCTGGCCAGGCGGCTGAGCAGGGTCTTGAACGGCACGCTGTTGACTTCCACCTTGACCTGCGGCAGGGCTGATTCAATGTCTGACTGGATGGCTTCCGCGCTCTTCTTGGCGCTGTCGGTATCGCTGGAGACCAATGTCAGCTTGATCTTGCTCTTGCCCAGTTCAGCCAAACCCTTGGCCAGGTACTCCTTGGCCAGCTTCTTGTTGGCATCTTTCGGGTACAGGCTCTTGGCGCTGCTGGAAATCAAGCTGGTGTAGTCTTTCCCGTTGACCTTGGTCAAGTCCTTGGAAGTCAAGGTGTTGGCCGGCTGGCTGGCCCCGCCGTCAATGGTGGAAACCAGGCCCGAGCGGTCAATTGCCAAAGACAGGGCCTTGCGGATGTTGGCGTTTTTGACGTAGCTGCTGCCGCCTGACCCCTGGCCGAATTCCATGTAGTAGGTCCCGCCTTGCGGCAATAAAGTAAAGGCCTTGTCGCTCTTCAGCTGCTTGATCTGGGAGGAGTCAAGGGAAGTAGCGTCAAGCTTCTTGGACTGGTAGAGGTTGTATGAGGTCGTGGTCGACTTCTGCACGCTCCAGTTGATCTGGCTTAGCTTGACCTTGCTCTTGTCCCAGTAGTACTTGTTCTTGACCATCTTCCAAGACAGGTTTGACCCGGTCCAGCCCTTTTGGACAAACGGCCCGTTGTAGACCATGTACTTGGAAGCTGTCCCGTACTTGGAGCCATACTTCTTGACGGCTTTTTCGTTTTGCGGGAAGAAGACCGCGAAACCCATCAGCTTGTTAAAGTAAGGGATCCGCCGTTCCAGGGTCACGACCAGCTTGTACTTGCCAACCGCTTTGATCCCCAGACTCGTTGCCGGCTTCTTGCCAGCTACGATCTTGTCAGCATTCTTGATGCCAGAGAAAAGGTATGAATATTCTGATTCAGTCTTCGGGTTGACTGTCCGCCGCCAGGAGTAGACAAAGTCCTTGGCCGTCACCGGGTCCCCGTTGGACCATTTGTCGTTCTTTCTCAAGGTAAAGGTGTAAGTTTTACCGTCTTTGGAAACTTTTTCAGAAGTTGCCAGGCCCGGAGTGATCTTTGAGTCCTTGCCCAGACGGTACAGGCCTTCCATGGTGTTAGAGAGCTGGGTAAATGAAACCGAGTCGGTTGCCTTTGACAGGTCCATGGTTGGAATTTCGGCACTGGTCGTCCAGTTCAAGGTCTTTTTGGCAGATGAACTTGCCTTTGAAGAACCACATGCCGTTAACGCAAGTGCCGCCAGGCAGACGCAAGCTGCTTGCCCTAAGTTTTTCGGAATTTTCATTGTCTTGTCCTCTACTTTCGCATCTTTGTCATCACAATTCATTTTAAGCTTGCATTAATTGTATTTTCATTTTGTAGCTTATTCAAGGACTTGTACTTTATTCCGGTAAACTCTTATTTTTGGAACTTTTCTGTCGGGGACGGATTTACTTTATTCAGTTGGTCTAGACTTTTGCTTTATTTTCTTATGTGGATAAGCTGGGGAAAAAATTGGTCTGCTTAGTCAATTTCCTTGAAATACAATCCTTGGTGCTCAACCAGACTCTCTACTTCTCCCCGCAGCTGCCCCTTAAGGTTAAAGAAAATGGTACTAAAACCATCTTCAATCCGCATAAGCGAAAAATCATTCTCCTGCTTAAGCAAGATATTTAAGCTGCCGTAATTGTCAATCACCATAGTATCTATGATTTCTCCCAGCCGCTCTAAGCCAATGTTTCGTAGGTTCTTGTTTTTCAGATCAGGGTAAAGAGCATTAGCCACTGCTTCATCTAAGTAGACATATGACTCATGTTGGTACATCAGCGCGAAGGCAATAAATTTTATTTTCTCTGTAAATTGCGGTTTAAAGTGTACGTCCAAGTACATCTCTAGTTCTGCATAATCTTCATTTTGAAAGGTAAACGGAACAAAATCGGCAAAATACTTGTCTGATTGCTGGTCAATCAAGCGGTCAATCAAGTCAACAGCATTGTCATAATTCATAGCCAAAGCTCCACTTTTTTATTACATTAAATTTTGATCTTTAGATTACTTACTATTCATTAACCTATAGAGTTCCAAAGCGCCTAAAACCAGACTAAACCCTCCTAAAATTAAGTAGTCATATGGCGATTCAGATCTTTCTGTCTGTACTGTCAATCTTGCGGCAGACCACCCCGTAAAAAATATAAATATAAGCGCTAATATGCTTCTGGCAACTTTACTAGTCAAGATTTTTTTCATAGAACCTTCTTATACTCCCATTTTACAGATTGCAGATGCTTTCTGTGAGAATCAGTATATGTATATGTCTTCCAAGCGTAATATTCATATCCTCTAGTACAATATTCTTTTACCGTATACCATTTATTTCGAGGACTCTTTCCAAAAATATCATTATAAACAGTATAGGCTAAGCCACCAGCAGAAACATAGGGACCAACTACAGGAACAAAGCCGAGCAAACCAATAATAATATCCTTAGTCGTTCCTGTTAATCTCCTTACCATATCTGCACTATACTTCTCTGTCGCTAAATAATAGTACTTTCTACCTGCATGTTTGAACGCCATCTTGCCATTTGCATACGTAAAATTAACAAGTGGGTTGAAAAAACCACCTACACTTGTCGTAGGCAACTGGCTATCGTTTATATCAGCTGAACATATCTCTTTGTTGTTCAAATAAATAGTATATACGCCACTATTTGAAACAATGCGATATGAGAACACTTGCCCATTGTACTTAATATTCCCGCTTAATCTTGAAGAATCATCTGGAAGAATTTGCATTTCAGTTCCATTTGTTAGCTTCACACTCTGCCAAGTGTATTCACTATTTTCTTGATTATTCTGATTACTTTTAGTCGAATCTGACGTAGACGCATTAACAGTATCAGAAACCATCCCTTACACTGCTGTTAATAACATTGTAGCTGTCATCAAAGACACAATACCTTTAGAAATTTGTTTCATATTTTCTTCCTTCTAAACTCAATTTCATATCAATTTCATATCAATTTTCCCCCCTACTAAGCAAAAATACAAGTAACAACTAAAAAAAGGCATCCCTACAAGCACATTTCATAGCTTAAGAGGTATCCACCTTTCTACTGAAAAGCATTATCTGAAATTGATGCAGAAAAAAAGCACCAGCAAGATGCTGATGCTTTAAATCTCTTGGATTCGATATGGTCTGTTGTAACCATATGTGACCATTTGAAGTCTCGAAACCGCTGATCTGATGCCGTTCTTGACGATCCAGATTAACGCTTTGAGAATTGTGAAGCCTTGCGGGCCTTCTTCAGACCTGGCTTCTTTCTTTCCTTCATTCTTGGGTCACGAGTCAAGAAGCCGGCCTTCTTCAGTGGACCACGGAAGTCTGGGTCTACTTCGAGAAGGGCACGGGCGATACCATGACGGATCGCACCGGCTTGACCTGAGAAACCACCGCCGTTAACGTTAACGAGAACGTCGTATTGGCCTTCAGTTTCAGTCAAAGTCAAAGGTTGCTTAAGGTCCTTAACCAAGATTGGCAATGGAATGTAGTCAGCAACGTCCTTGTTGTTGATAGTGATCTTACCATCGCCTGGTACTAAACGAACGCGAGCTACGGCGTCCTTACGACGACCAGTACCTGCATATGCAGCTTGTTGTGCCATCTAAACTACCTCCTAGATCAAATTGTTAATGTCTAACTTTTCAGGCTTTTGCGCTTCGTGCTTGTGTTCTTCACCAGCATAAACGTGCATCTTCAAGAATTCTTGGTGGCCAAGAGTGTTCTTTGGAAGCATACCCTTAACTGACAATTCAACCAATTTAACAGGGTTCTTGGCAAGCAATTCGCCAGCTGACACAGCCTTCAAGCCGCCACGGTATTCTGAGTGGTGGTAGTAGATCTTGTCAGTTGCCTTCTTACCAGTCAGCTTCAACTTAGAAGCGTTAACGATGATGACGTTGTCACCAGTGTCAACGTTTGGAGTAAATTGAGGCTTGTTCTTACCTCTAAGGATAGTAGCAACAGCAGTTGAAAGACGACCCAATGAAACATCAGTAGCGTCAATCAAGTACCACTTACGTTCAATTTCACTAGTCTTTGCTAATGGTGTAGTACGCAATGTAAATTCCTCCGTTTAATTCGTAGTTTGAATACAATAAGTTTCCGGGGCCTATCGTGGACAAACATACTCTTATATCATATGTCCTAAATACCAAAATGTCAATTAGAAATCAAGGTCGAGCCGATATTTTCTCGGCACTTCCTCGTAAAAGACATGGTAAAGGTACAAGCCGCTGGCCTGGGCGGTCTGCTGGACCTCCAGCCGGTTCTTGGCCGCGATCACCCGCTTTAAGTCGTGAACTGGCCGGCGGCCATTGCCAATCTCCAGCAAGGTTGCCACCAGAATCCGGACCATGTTGTACAAAAAGCCAGTCGCGATAAAGTCCATGATCACTTCATTGTTTTCTTCGTCCAAGGCCACATTGACATAGTACATGTCCCGGACTTTATCCTCGATTTGCCCGCCGCTGGCGGCAAAACTGGTGAAATCGTGCCGGCCCAAAAGGTCCTTGGCGGCTTCTTGCATCTTTTCCACATCCACTGGATAAGGATAGTGGCCTGTGTAAAAACGCTTAAAGGGGTTCACGAAGCCGTCCAGGCTGACCCGGTAGCGATACCATTTCCCCTTGACTGAGAAGCGGGAGTGGAAATCTTTATCCACAATTTCACAGTCGGTAAAAACCATATCCATCGGCAGCTGAGAGTTAAGGGCCTTGATCATGTTGGCCGGCGGAATTTCCCGGCCCGGGTAGTCAAAGTGGATCACCTGCCCGACTGAGTGGACTCCGGCATCGGTCCGGCCTGATCCAAAGACCCGGACCTCCTGGCCCTTGGTCATCCGTTTGAGGATGTCTTCCACTGTCCCTTGAATCGTTCTCTGCCCCGGCTGGGACTGAAAGCCGTGGAAGTCATGGCCGTCATATGCCAGGGTAAGTTTGTATCTGCTTGTCATTAATGCATCCTTGTCGTGATCATCAAAATTGTCAACAGCAGGCAGTAGCCGGCCGGAATCAGGTCCACCTTGCTCCATTCAAGAATCCGGTAGCGGGTCCGGCCCTCGCTGCCCTTGTAGCCCCGGGATTCCATGGCTGTGGACAAGTCCAGGGCCACTTCCAGGGAGTCGATAAACAGCGGCACCAGCATCGGGACCACCGACTTGGCCCGCTTGACCAGGCCGCCGTCGTTAAAGTCAGCGCCGCGGGAGCGCTGGGCGTTCATGATCTTGAGCGTCTGGTCAAACAAGGTCGGCACGAAGCGCAGGGCAATCGAGATCACCAGACTGATCATGCCGACGTTGACCTTGAACAGCTTGAGCGGCGTCAGAATCCACTCCATGGCGTCGGCAATTTCCAGGGGCTTGGTCGTCACCGTCATTACCGTTGACACCAAAATAATCATGGCGAAACGGATAAACACGTAAATGCCGTTGACTATCCCCTCGCTGGAGAGGGCAAAAATCCACCAGCGCCAGTAAACTGTGCCGCCGACCATGAAGAAGGTCTGCAAAAGGGAGGTGAAAATGATCAGCCAGATCATCGGCTTGACCCCGTCCCAAAAGACCTTGGCCTTCAGACCCGTGGCCAAAACGCAGGCCAGGCCGAAGACGCTGATGACCAGATAGCTGACCCAGTTGTTGGCCAGGAAGATCATGATGATGAAATAAAAAGTCGTCAGCAGCTTCGCCCGCGGGTCTACCCGGTAGACAAAGGTCGTCCCCGGCAGGTAGCGGCCGATAATAATCTTACTCATGCTCTCCCCCCTTTAGCTTTTGACTGATCGCGTCCGCCAGTTCCGGCATGGTCAAGGGCTGGCCCGACAGCGGCAGGCCGGCAGCCGTCAGTTTGGCGGCAAAACGCGCGCTGCGCGGTTCTGCCAGATGGTGCTTTTTGAGCCAGCCGCTGTCTTTGAAGACTTCCTTGGGACTGGCATGCTTGATCAAGCGGCCATGCTCTAAAACCAGGACGTCATCGGCATAGTCGGCCACGTCATCCATGTTGTGGGTCACCAAAATCACCGTGTGGCCGGCCTTTTGGTAGTCCTTGAACAGCTGCATCATTTCCAGCCGCCCTTTCGGGTCCAGACCCGCTGCCGGCTCGTCCAAACAGATGATGTCCGGTTCGTAGGCCATGACGCCGGCCAAGGCCACCCGCCGCATCTGCCCGCCGGAGAGATCAAAAGGCGACTTCTCGGCCAGACTGCTGTCAAGGCCCACCTTTTCAAGCCATTTTAAGGCCGCCTCGCGGGCTTCATCGTCACTGAAGCCAAAGTTCTTCGGGCCGTACTCAACGTCCTTTAAAACCGTGTTTTCGAAGAGCTGGGCCTCAGGAAACTGAAAGGCCAGGCTCACCTTGCGGCGCAGGCCCTTTAAGCCCTTGTTGCCGGTTTCCGGCGTAATGGTGTAGCCGGCGATCTCAATTTTCCCGGCCGTCGGCTTAAGCAGAGCGTTAAAGTGCTGCATCAAGGTCGACTTGCCGCTGCCCGTATGCCCGACCAAAGCGATGAAGCGGCCTTCTTCCAAGCTGAAGCTCAGCTGGTCCAGGCCGACTGCCTCCAGCGGCGAGCCGGGGCTGTAGACATAACTTACATTTTCGAATTTAATTGCCATAAGCTCTGTACCAACTTTTCCTCATCATCAATTTCATCAGGGAGCACTATCCCCCGCTCTTTCAACAGCTCTTTCAACCGGTAGACGAAAGGAATGTCCAGGCCGATCCGCTCCAGCAGCTCCACCTTGGAAAAAATTTCCTCCGGCTTCCCCTGGTCCAGGAGCTTGCCATCATCCAGGACCAGCACCTGGTCGGCCAAAGCAGCTTCTTCCAGGTCGTGGGTGATCGAAATGACCGTCAAGTCGTTTTCTTCCTTGATCCGCCGCACCAGGTCCAGGATCTGCTCCTTGCCTTCCGGGTCCAGCATCGAGGTCGATTCGTCCAGAATAATGACCCGCGGCTTCACGGCCAAAATGCCAGCGATCGCGACACGCTGTTTCTGGCCACCTGAGAGGTTGCTTGGCTCGCTGCCGGCGTAATCAGCCATACCGACGTCTTTAATCGCCTGAGCGACGATTTTCAGCATTTCAGGCCGGGGTACGGCCCGGTTCTCCAAACCAAAGGCCACGTCGTCGCTGACCGTCGCGCCGACAAACTGGTTGTCGGGGTTCTGGAAGACGATGCCGACCTTTTCCCTGACCTCCCAGACAGAATCAGCGGCCAGTCTGATCCCGTCAACCGTGATACTGGATTTTTCCAGGTCATCCGGGGCCAGCAGGCCGTTGATCAGTTTAGAGACAGTGGACTTGCCGCTGCCGTTGTGGCCGATCAAAGCCGTCCAGCTCCCCCGCTCGACCGCGAAAGACAGGTCGGCTACTGCCGGGCGCGGACTGTCCGGGTAGGTAAAAGTCACGTGTTCAAAAGTAATAATATTGTCGCTCATTGCGTCACCACCTAGTTGTTCATGTCTTTAACTATTGTAACAAGGTAAGCAAAAAAAGCGAAAAAAAAATCATCCATGAAGAGGGATGATATCGAACCATCTAAGCTAGACTAAGGTTTCCCCATCATCATCGCGCTTATTCTCGCTTTCATGAATAATTTCAAAAAATATTTAGTTGTAGCTTTTAGATTAAACCAATTCCAAAACTACCATTGGAGCTGCGTCACCCTTACGAGGAACTGCCAGCTTCATGATCCGAGTGTAACCACCGTTACGGTCCTTGTAACGAGGAGCTACGTCGCTGAACAGCTTTTGAAGTGCTGACTTAACAACTACTTCGTCGCCTTCTTCGTGGATATCAGCGATTTCGTTGCGTACAAAAGCAGCAGCCTTTCTTCTGGCAGCCAAGTCACCGCGCTTGCCCAAAGTAATCATCTTTTCAGCAGTGCGACGTACTTCCTTAGCGCGAGCTTCAGTAGTGACGATGCGTTCGTTGATGATCAATTGGGTAGTCATTTCGCGGAGCATAGCTTTTCTTTGACTACTGTCCCAACCTAATTTACGGTATGACATTAATGTGCCTCCTTTATTACAGACGACTAGTCTTCTTGACGAAGTGAAAGACCCAGGTCTGCTAATTTATTCTTAACTTCTTCCAATGATTTACGTCCCAGGTTGCGTACCCGCATCATTTCTGCTTCTGACTTGACAGTCAAGTCCTGCAGGGTGTTGATGCCGGCCCGCTTCAAGCAGTTGTATGAACGAACTGAAAGGTCAAGGTCTTCGATGGTCATCTCGAGCTTCTTTTCCTTTTGGTCGTTCTCCTGTTCTACCATAACTTCGCCGATTTCGGCAGCAGCGTCTGCTGATTCAAATGCCTTGAAGTGTTCTACCAGAACACGAGCGGCAAAGTTGAGGGCGTCATTCGGAGCGATTGAACCATTTGTCCAAATTTCCAGAGTAAGCTTGTCAAAGTCTTCTCTCTTCCCAACGCGAGTTGATTCAACTTGGTAGTTGACCTTTTCGATTGGTGAGAAAAGTGAGTCAACCGGAATGTCACCAATGGACATTTCAGCCGTCTTGTTTTCGCTGGCTGGTACGTAGCCCCGGCCGTTGCAGACATCAATCCACATGTGCAGGTGGCCGCCTTGCGCGATGGTACAAATGTATTGGTCAGGATTCAAGACTTCAACGTCAGCATCGGCCTTTAAATCTTCAGCAGTTACAGTAGCTGGACCTTCAACGTCAAGTTCGATCGTCTTGGTTTCTTCAGTGTAAGCTCTCAGTTCAAGCTTCTTCAAGTTCAAGATGATCTTGGTTACGTCTTCCTTTACACCGGGAACAGTAGTGAATTCGTGCAAGACACCATCGATCTTCACCTTCACCAAACCGGTCCCTGGAACAGAAGTCAGCAAAACCCGACGCAGTGAATTGCCTAAAGTAGTACCAAACCCACGCTCCAGCGGTTCAACGACAAACTTACCGTAACTGTCTTCTTGATCCACGACGGTAATATTTGGTTTTTTAAATTCAATCATTACTGGGCCCCTTTCAAAACGCACGTCTCAAAGTAAGATTTTATTAAACACGACGACGCTTTGGTGGTCTAGAACCGTTGTGAGGTACTGGAGTAACGTCACGGATTGAAGTGATTTCCAGACCAGCAGCTTGCAGAGCACGGATTGCTGATTCACGACCAGAACCTGGGCCCTTAACTGATACTTCGATGTGGTTCATACCTTGGTCAATTGCGCTCTTAGCAGCAGCTTCGGCAGCCATTTGCGCAGCAAACGGAGTAGACTTACGGCTACCCTTGAAGCCCAAAGCACCAGCTGAAGACCAGGCAACGGCGTTACCTTGAACGTCAGTAATCATAACTAAAGTGTTGTTAAACGTTGAGTGAATGTGAGCCACGCCACTTTCAACGTGCTTCTTCACACGACGCTTACGAGCAGTTTTCTTTGCAGGCATCAATAAACCTCCTTATATTATTTTTGGGATTAACGGCTTCTCTTAGCACCCTTGCGAGTACGTGCGTTGTTCTTGGTGTTTTGACCACGAACTGGAAGACCGCGACGGTGACGGATACCACGGTATGAACCGATATCAACAAGACGCTTAATGTTCATGCTTACTTCACGACGCAAGTCACCTTCAACGCGGTACTTGTCAACTTCTGCACGAAGCTTTTCTTGTTGTTCTGGGGTCAAGTCCTTAGAACGAACGTCTTCAGATACACCGGCTGCTGCACAGATAGCTTGTGCAGTGTGTTCACCGATACCGTAAATGTAAGTTAAAGCGACAACAACTCTTTTATCTCTTGGTAAGTCAACACCAGCGATACGTGCCATAGAATGCACCTCCTACTTTCTAAAATTAACCTTGACGTTGCTTGTGCTTTGGATTTGCAGGGCAAATAACCATAACACGACCATGTCTCTTAATGACCTTGCAATGTTCGCACATTGGCTTAACAGATGGTCTAACCTTCATGTTTGCCTCCGTTTTTATTTAATAAACCGATACGTAATTCTACCTTTAGTCAGGTCGTATGGAGAAAGCTCCACAGTAACCCGGTCGCCTGGCAAAATGCGAATGTAGTGCATTCTGATCTTGCCGGAAACGTGCGCCAAAATAGTGGCGCCGTTTTCCAATTCGACTTTAAACATAGCATTAGGTAAGGTATCAACTACCTTACCTTCTACTTCAATGACATCATCTTTTGCCAAAGTTGCTCCTCCGCAATCAAAACAGTCATACTTCGAAATTATAACACGTTCGAAAAAATTTGCAAATCCTTTCGGCTAATCCTTGCTGAGGATTGCGTCAATGTCTGCAAAAACTTTTTCAGGTGCCTGTTCGCCATTTACAGTAGCAAGCAAGCCCTTCTTGTCATAGTACTCCTTCAACGGAGCGTTCATCTTTTCGTTAACTTCCAGCCGGTTCTTAACAACTTCAGGCTTGTCGTCTTCACGTTGATAGAACTCGTGACCACCGCAGCGATCGCAGGTACCTTCGACCTTAGGCTTCTTTGAGAACTTGTTGTAAGTTGCGCCGCATTTCTTGCACATGAACCGTGCTGATAAACGATCGATTAAAGTCTCTTCCTTGACATCAATAGCAATGACGTTGGTCAATTGCTTGTTCAAGCGGGTAGTGATTTCATCGAGAAGTTCTGCTTGCTTGGTCGTTCTCGGGAAGCCGTCAAGAATGAAACCATTCTTGACGTCGTCTTGACCGAGACGTTCTTCAACCAGCTTTGCAGTTACTTCGTCCGGAACCAAATCGCCCTTGTCGATGTAAGCCTTGGCTTCCAAGCCTACTGGAGTCTTGTTGGCCATTGCTTCTCTAAACATGTCACCGGTTGAAATGTGAGCCAAGTGATACTTGTCGACGATTTGTTCAGATGCAGTACCCTTGCCTGCCCCTGGCAGACCAAGAAGAATCAAATTAATCATATTTTTTCACCTATCTAATAAATCCGGCATATTCACGCTTCATCAACAAACCGTTGATTTGCCGTGACAATTCCAGAACAACCCCAATGACGATCAACAGGCTGGTACCACCCAAGCCGATTGAAGTCGGCAGGTCCCAGATGTTGGTTGCAAGCTGTGGAAGCAAAGCAACCAAACCCAGATATACGGACCCGACTGTTGAAAGTTTCAGCAACATTGAAGTCATATATTTCTCAGTGTCCTTACCAGGCCACACGCTAGGAATATATGCACCCTGTTTTTGCAAGTTTTCCGCCAGCTTCTCAGGATTTACCTGAACGAAGGCATAGAAGAAAGTAAATAGAATGATCAAAAGGGTGTAGATAATTGCTCCAGGAGTCGTCTGCAAGCTAAAGATATTTGATAAGACCTGATACCATGTCGTATCGCCGTACTTGCCTTGGAAAGCCATCAGAATCGTGGCTGGCGTAACGATGAACGAACTGGCGAAGATAACTGGAATAACGCCGGAGACGTTAACCTTTAACGGTAGAAAACTTTCTGATCCACTGGTCGTCGCTCTTCTCGTGTATTGGATCGGAATTCGACGATCAGCTTGTTCAACCCAGGTAACGAATTTCGTTACCAATAAAATTGCGACAATAAGCGCAACGAAGAACGCAACCCCTTGCCAGCGATCACTTGCACTGTTGTTGATCACCTGATCTTGGAAGACTTGGTAAAGTCCGCCTGGCAGGCGGGCAATGATCCCAGCAAAGATAATTACTGAAACCCCATTGCCTAAACCCTTGTCGGTAATCTCATCACCCAGCCAAGTTAACAGGAAGGTACCAGCTGTCATGATAATACCGATTTCAAAGTAGGTTTGCCAAGTTTGAGTCTTAACCAGACCGAAGGAAGACAAGGCGTTAAAACCTAATGTAATCCCCACACTCTGGACAAAAGCAACAAACAGCGTCAAATACCGGGTAACTTGATTGGTTTTGCGCCGACCGACTTCCCCTTGCTTGCCCCATTCGACAAGCGTTGGAACGATGTCCATTTGAAGCAGTTGAATAACGATCTGCGCGGTGATGTATGGCGATACCCCCAATGAGAAAATGGAGTAGTTGTCCAAGCCACCACCGGAAACTGTGTCCAGCACGGAAACAAGTCCCGTGTTGGCAACAGTCGTCAAAGCCTTCGCATTTATCCCCGGAACTGTAATATTTGCACCGAGTCGGTAAATTACAAGGATAAACAAAGTATAGAAAAGCTTATTTCTAATTTCCTTATCCTTGAAGGCGTTCTTCAAGGTTGAAAACATTAGATCACCTCTACAGTGCCACCAGCTGCTTCGATTGCGCTCTTAGCAGCTTCAGAAACCTTGTTAACCTTTACAGTCAACTTAACGTTCAATTCGCCGTTGCCAAGCACCTTAACGCCTGACAATTGCTTCTTAACCAAGCCCTTAGCCTTCAAGCTTTCGAAGTCAACTACGCTGCCTTCTTCAAACTTGTTCAAATCAGCCAGGTTTACGATTGCGTATTCCTTGCGGTTGATGTTCTTGAAACCACGCTTAGGCATAGTTCTGAACAATGGCATTTGACCACCTTCAAAACCTAAACGAGTGTTACCGCCTGAACGTGCGTGTTGACCCTTTTGACCACGACCTGAAGTCTTACCGAAGCCACTTGAAGTACCACGGCCGACACGCTTTCTAGCGTGACGTGAACCTTCGGATGGGTGTAATTCATTAAGTTTCATTAAATTGGACCCTCCTTGATTTATTTGTTAACTTCTTCAACAGAAATTAAGTGAGCGATTTTCATCAGCGCGCCACGAGTAGCAGCGTTGTCTGGTTGGACAACAGTACTGTTGATCTTGCCTAAGCCGAGAGCTTTAACAACTTTTCTTTGTTCAGGCAGACGGTGGGCAACACTTCTAATTAAAGTAATCTTTAAATCTGTCATCTATAATCTCCCTAATCTTGCAAGCTCTTAGCTGATTCACGAAGCTTCAGAACGTCTTCGCGAGTCTTCAACTTTTGCAGACCATCGATAGTGGCCCGGATAACGTTGATTGGAGTGTTTGAACCCAAAGACTTGGAAGTAACGTCAGCGATACCAGCCATGTCCATAACGATACGTACAGCACCACCAGCAGCAATACCAGAACCGGCTTCAGCTGGCTTAAGCAGAACGTTACCTGAGCCGTAGTGGCCAAGTACTTCGTGAGGAATAGTAGTACCAACAGTTGGAACAGAGATCATGTTCTTCTTGCCGGCTTCGACTGCTTTGCGGATAGCTTCTGGAACTTCAGTTGCCTTACCAGTACCAAAGCCAACGTGACCCTTCTTGTCGCCAACGACAACTAAGGCAGCAAATCTTTGACGGCGACCACCCTTAACAACCTTGGTAATCCGGTTGATAGCGACCAATTGATCTTCGATGTCGTCCTTGTTTCTACGATTTTTTGAATCGTTGCGGTTTGCCATGTGTTAATCTCCTTTCCTAGAATTCTAAGCCGTTTTCACGAGCTGCGTCAGCCAAAGCTTCTACACGACCGTGGTAGATGTAGCCACCTCTGTCGAAGACAACTTCGGTGATACCCTTGGCCTTACCAGCTTCAGCAATGGCCTTGCCAACTGCTTGAGCTTGTTCTACCTTGGTAGCATCCTTTGAAACAGACTTATCTAAAGTTGAGGCACTTGCAAGCGTGACACCCGCTACGTCATCAATCAATTGAGCGTAGATGTTAGTGTTTGAACGGAAAACACTCAAGCGTGGGCGCTCAGCAGTACCAGAAATCTTACCGCGAACACGTCTGTGGCGCTTTAAGCGCAACTTGTTTTTATCTGGTTTTGAAATCACAATTTCACCTCAAAATTTATTTTCTATTACTTACCAGTCTTACCTTCCTTGCGGCGAACGACTTCGTCAGCGTAACGGATACCCTTGCCCTTGTAAGGTTCAGGTGAACGTACGGCGCGAATTTCCGCAGCAAATTGGCCGACTACTTGCTTTGAGATACCTTCAACAGTAACGTCAGTTGCTGATGAAGTAGTTACAGTAACACCTTCTGGCGCCTTCATTTCAACTGGGTGTGAGTAGCCAACGTTCAGAGTCAAGACGTTGTTCTTGGCAACTGCACGGTAACCAACACCGATCAGCTTCAATTCCTTCTTGTAGCCAGTTACGACACCTTCGATCATGTTAGCCAGGTTGGCTCTCATGGTGCCGTGGATAGCCTTGTCATTTTCGTTTGAACGAGTGAAGCGGATTTCACCGTTTTCTTGTTCAAACTTGATGCGTGGGTCGAATTCTCTAGTCAATTCGCCCTTTGGGCCCTTAACAGTAATTTCATTACCATTCTTGGTAACAGTGACACTTTCAGGGACGTTAATTACTTTAAAACCAATACGGCTCATTAATTGTTCTCCTTCCTGTCAGAATTACCAAACGTAAGCGATAACTTCGCCGCCGACGTTCTTTTCTCTAGCTTCCTTGTCGGTAAGGATACCAGCTGAAGTTGAAACAATAGCGATACCTAAGCCGTTCAGAACCTTTGGCAGGTTGTCAGCTGAAACGTAGTTTCTCAAGCCTGGCTTGGAGATACGCTTCAAACCGGAGATAACACGTTCGCCGTTTGGACCGTACTTCAAGGTGATCTTGATTACGCCTTGCTTGCCGTCTTCAGTTACTTCGTAGTCACGGATGAAACCTTCTTGCTTCAAGATTTCTGCAAGTGACTTCTTAATGTTTGATGCAGGCACTTCTACTGAATCATGCTTAGCCATGTTGGCGTTTCTGATTCTAGTCAAAAAGTCTGCGATTGGGTCAGTCAATACCATCTATGCTATCCTCCTTACCGATTTACCAGCTAGCCTTCTTAAGACCAGGAATTTGGCCTTTGTGTCCCAATTCCTTCAGGCAAATGCGGCACAAACCAAACTTGCGGTAAACAGAGTGTGGACGACCACAACGTTCGCAGCGAGTGTATTCACGTGAAGAAAACTTTGCAGGACGGTGATTTCTTACCTTTTGAGATGTCTTAGCCATGTATGTCCTCCAAATTACTTAGCAAATGGCATGCCAAATTGAGTCAAAAGTTCACGAGCTTCTTCGTCAGTTTGAGCAGTAGTTACGATAACGATATCCAAACCTCTAGTGCGGTTGACCTTATCGAAGTCAATTTCTGGGAAGATCAATTGTTCCTTGACACCCAAAGTGTAGTTGCCCCGGCCGTCAAATGAACGAGTTGAAACACCGCGGAAGTCGCGAACACGCGGAAGAGATACGTTGATCAGCTTGCTCAAGAAGTCGTACATTCTGTCGCCTCTAAGAGTAACCTTGGCACCGATTGACATACCTTCACGCAGACGGAAGTTGGCGATTGACTTCTTGGCCTTGGTGATCATTGGCTTTTGACCAGCGATCAAGGTCAATTCTTCAACAGCTTCGTCCAGGTTCTTAGCGTTGGCAACGGCGTCACCAACACCCATGTTCAAAACGATCTTGTCGATCTTTGGTACTTGCATGCTTGAAGTGTAGTTAAACTTCTTAGTCAATGCAGGAACGATTTCTTCGTTGTACTTAGTTGCAAAACTATTAGCCATTAGTGTCCTCCTTCCCTAATTAATCTTTGTTGCTTTCAGCTTTAGCAATAACTTTAACGTTAGAAGCGTGAATTGAACCTTCAGTTTCAACGACACCGCCGTTAGCGTTGGCAGCAGAAGCCTTGGTAGCCTTCTTGATCATGTTAACGCCCTTAACAACAACGCGGTTCTTCTTAACGTCTACGGAAAGAACAGTGCCTTCCTTGCCTTTTTCTGAGCCGGCAATAACTTTTACCTTGTCACCAGTTTTAACGAACATTCGCGCAACTCTCCTTTTACAATACTTCAGGGGCAAGTGAAACGATCTTCATGAAGTCCCCTTCACGGAGTTCACGTGCAACTGGCCCGAAAATACGAGTACCACGAGGGCTCTTGTCAGCGTTGATAATAACTGCTGCGTTTTCGTCAAACTTGATGTATGAACCGTCTTCGCGACGAGCGCCTGACTTGGTTCTTACGATAACAGCCTTAACGACGTCACCCTTCTTTACAACACCACCTGGCGTTGCTTGTTTAACAGCTGCGACAACGATATCACCGATGTTACCGGTCTTGCGCTTTGAACCGCCCATAACGCGGATAACAAGCAATTCACGTGCACCGGAGTTGTCAGCTACCTTCAAACGAGTTTCAGTTTGAATCACTATTAAATCCTCCCTTAGCTAATCCGTAAATTAAACAGATTTCTTAACAATGTCAACTAAACGGAAACGCTTAGTACGTGATAATGGACGGGTTTCCATGATACGAACGATGTCGCCTACCTTGGCTTCGTTATTTTCATCCATAGCGTAGTACTTCTTTGAGTAACGAGTACGCTTGCTGTAAACTGGGTGGTTCTTGTAAGTATCAACTACAACAACGATAGTCTTGTCCATCTTGTCGGAAACGACGCGGCCTTGGTAAACGTGGCGGCGGTTTCTTTCGTTTGATTCGCTCAAGTTAGTATCTCCCTTCCACTAGTTTTGTTCTAATTCTTTTTCGCTCAATACAGTCTTGATACGAGCGATGTTCTTACGGACTTGGCTCAAGCGGGCGGTGTTTTCTAATTGACCGGTAGCTTGTTGGAAACGCAAGTTGAACAATTCTTCCTTGTATTGCTTTTCCTTTGCCAACAATTCATCAGTTGATAATGATCTGATTTCCTTAGTCTTCATTAGTTGCGCCACCTGCTTCCTGGTCTTCTCTCTTTACGAACTTGCACTTAATTGGAAGCTTGCTTGCTGCGAGGCGCATGGCTTCACGAGCAGTTTCTTCTGAAACGCCACCAATTTCGAACATGATCTTTTCTCTCTTAACTACAGCTACCCAACCTGCTGGTGCACCCTTACCGGAACCCATACGTACACCAACACCCTTAGCAGTGTAGGACTTTTGAGGGAAGATTCTGATCCAAACCTTACCACCACGCTTCATGTAACGAGTCATTGCGACACGGGCAGCTTCGATTTGACGGTTAGTGATCCAGTGGGATTCAAGTGCTTCAAGACCGTATTCACCAAATGCTACAGTCTTGCCACCCTTGGCAGCACCACGCATCTTACCACGGAATTCACGACGGTGTTTTACACGCTTTGGTACTAAAGGCATTACTTCTTACCTCCCTTTGAACGCTTTGCAGGTTGATTCTTGCGACCTGGCAGAATTTCGCCACGGTTGATCCAAACCTTAACACCGATTTCGCCGTAAGTGGTAAATGCGTTTACCCAAGCGTAGTCGATGTCAGCTCTTAAAGTATGAAGTGGAACACTGCCTTCAGTGTGCCATTCACGGCGAGCCATGTCAGCACCGTTCAAACGGCCTGCAGTTTGTACCTTGATACCCTTGGCGCCGGCACGCATTGAACGTTGTGCAGCTTGACGGCTGGCACGTCTGAACGCGATACGAGCTTCCAGTTGACGAGCGATGCTGTCAGCTACCAGCTTAGCGTCAAGATCAGGCTTCTTGATTTCAACAATGTTAATGTGAACTTGCTTGTTAGTCAAAGCGTTGATTTCCTTGTTCAAAGCTTCAACTTCAGCGCCGCCCTTACCGATAACCATACCTGGACGAGCAGTGTGGATAGCGATGTTTACACGGTTAGCAGCACGTTCGATTTCAACAGTGGATACGGAGGCATCCTTCAACTTTTCATCGAGGAACTTTCTGATCCGAAGGTCTTCGTTTAAAGTTTCCTTGTAGCCTCTAGCAGCGTACCATTTAGCTTCCCAGTCGCGGTTAACACCAAGACGGAAACCAATTGGGTTAATCTTTGAACCCATTCAAATACCTCCCTTAATCGTTCAATTCTGAAACAACAACAACTACGTGGCTGGTTCTCTTCATGATCGGAGAAGCTGAACCCTTGGCACGTGGACGGAATCTCTTCAAAGTAGCACCTTCGTTTACGTATGCTTCTGATACGTAAAGGTTTGCACTTTCAAGATCGTAGTTGTGTTCTGCGTTGGCAACTGCTGAACGCAAAACCTTTTCAACGATTGGGGAAGCAGCTTTTGGCGTAAACTGTAAAATCGCCAACGCTTCAGCAACGCTCTTACCCCGGATCAAGTCTACTACGAGACGAGCTTTTCTTGGGGCGATACGAACAGTTCTTGCTTCAGCTCTAGCTGAACTAATTTGTTCTGCCATTTATTGTTTCTCCTTCCTTATTACTTAGATGCCTTGTCGTCAGCCTTGTGGCCACGGAAGGTTCTAGTAGGTACGAATTCGCCCAGCTTGTGACCAACCATGTCTTCAGTTACAAAAACTGGAACGTGCTTTCTACCGTCGTAAACAGCGATAGTCAACCCTACAAAAGAAGGGAAAATAGTTGAACGACGTGACCAAGTCTTGATAACTTGCTTCTTTTCTGCGGCTTGTTGCTCGTCAACCTTCTTCAAAAGGTGGGCGTCTGCAAAAGGACCCTTTTTAATACTACGGCTCATTTAATTACCCCCTTCTCTTATTTACGACCCTTGCGGTGACGGATGATTAACTTCTCGCTAGCCTTCTTGGTGTCTCTAGTCTTAACACCACGTGACTTCTTGCCCCATGGAGTCATTGGTTGAGGACGACCAACAGGTGCCTTACCTTCACCACCACCATGTGGGTGATCGTTAGGGTTCATTACGGAACCACGAGATTGTGGACGCTTGCCCAACCAGCGTGAACGACCAGCCTTACCGATGTTGATCAGGGAGTGTTGTTCGTTGCCGACAGCACCGATAGTTGCGCGGCATTCTGAAAGAATTTCACGAACTTCACCGGATTGCAGACGAACTTGAGTGTACTTGCCGTCAACACCCAAAACTTGAGCTGAAGTACCGGCACTTCTTGCTACTTGGCCACCCTTGCCTGGCTTAAGTTCGATGTTGTGAACTTCAGTACCAGTTGGGATGTTCTTCAGTGGCAATGCGTTACCAACCTTGATGTCGGCATCTGCGCCTGATTCTACCCATGAGCCTACAGTCAAGCCCTTAGGAGCCAAGATGTAAGCCTTAGTACCATCAGTGTAGTGCAGCAAGGCAATGTTTGCTGAACGGTTTGGATCGTATTCGATTGCGACAACCTTAGCCTTAACGTTGTCCTTAGTACGCTTGAAATCGATGATACGGTATTGTTGCTTGTGACCGCCGCCACGGTGTCTTACAGTAATGTGACCGTATGAGTTACGACCTGCAGTCTTTGACTTAGAAGCAAGCAAAGTCTTTTCAGGCTTTGACTTAGTGATTTCTGCAAAGTCAGAAGAAGTCATATTACGACGACCGTTTGATGTTGGCTTGTAAACTTTAATAGCCAATTGACTGACCTCCTAATTACTTGATTTATTCGTTGTTTTCGTCTTTGAAAATCTTGATGTCGTTTGAATCTTCAGTTAAAGCAACGATAGCCTTTCTGCGACGGGCAGTCTTGCCAGTGTAGCGGCCTACGCGCTTTTCCTTGCCGCGAACGTTCATGATGTTCACGCTCTTAACCTTAACATCGAAGATTTCTTCAATAGCGTCGCGAACTTGAGTCTTGGTAGCAGTTAAGGCCACGTCGAAAGTGTACTTCTTGCTGTCCATCAAGTCTGCTGACTTTTCAGTGATAACAGGTCTTAAGATAATGTCGCGTGCGTCCATTAAGCCAATACCTCCTCAATCTTCTTAACGTCGTCTTGAGTCAAAACGAGCTTGTCGTAGTTAACGGCGTCTTCAACGTTCAAGCCGTTAACTGGAACGACCTTAACCTTTGGCAGGTTCTTGGCTGAAAGTTGTACGTTCTTGTCGTCTGAAACAACCAGAACCTTGCCTTCAAGCTTCAAACCGTTCAAGATGGCAACGAAGTCCTTAGTCTTAGGAGCGTCCAGAGTCAGCTTGTCCAGAACTACCAGGTTTTGGTCCAGCAGCTTTTGTGACAAAACAGACTTGATAGCCAAACGACGTTGCTTTCTTGGCATGCTGTATGCGTAGGAACGTGGAGTAGGCCCAAAGACAACACCACCGCCGCGCCATTGTGGAGCACGGATGGAACCTTGACGAGCACGACCAGTACCCTTTTGTCTCCAAGGCTTCTTACCACCACCGCGAACGGCAGATCTGTTCTTCACCTTAGAGGTACCCTGACGCTTGCCAGCTCTTTGTCTGATGATTGCATCAAAGACAACAGCTTCGTTTGGTTCAACGCTAAATACGTTGTCGTTTAAAGTTACTTCACCAGCGTTGTTGCCGTTTTGATCCATAAGTTTGAAATTAGCCATTTGAGTCCTCCTTCCTACTTGCCAGCCTTTGCAGATGACTTAACAACGATCAATGAGTTCTTGGCGCCTGGCACGTTACCCTTGATCATCAATACGTTCTTGTCTGCAACAACTTTTTCTACTACTAAGTTTTCAATAGTAACAGTCTTCACGCCCATGTGGCCTGGCAACTTCTTGCCCTTTGGTACACGGTTGATGATTGAACCCATTGAACCTGGGATTCTGTGGTAGCGTGAACCGTGAGTTTCTGGACCACGTGATTGGTGGTGGCGCTTGATGTTACCTTGGTAGCCATGACCTCTTGAAGTACCAGTAACGTTGACAACGTCACCTTCCTTGAACGTCTCCACAGTAACTTCTGAGCCGACTTCGTAGTCACTAAGCTCTACTCCGCGGAGTTCACGAATGAAGCGCTTAGGTGAAGTCTTTGCCTTATCAGCATGACCTTTTTCTGGCTTGTTGCTCAAAACTTCACGCTTGTCTTGGTAGCCCAATTGTACAGCTTCGTAACCGTCGTTTTCCACAGTCTTAACTTGCATAACAACGTTAGGAGTTGCTTCAATAACAGTAACTGGTACAAGGACACCATCTTTAGTGAAGATTTGAGTCATGCCAACTTTTCTTCCTAAGATTCCTTTGGTCATGATTACACCTCTTTCTATCTAAAAATTAAAGTTTGATTTCGATGTCTACACCGCTTGGCAGATCGAGCTTCATCAGTGAGTCAACCGTCTTAGGGGTTGGGTTCAAGATGTCGATCAAGCGCTTGTGGGTCCGCATTTCGAATTGTTCACGTGAGTCCTTGTTCTTGTGTGGTGAACGCAGAACAGTGAACAAAGTTCTTTCAGTTGGAAGCGGAACTGGACCTGAAATTTCAGCGCCAGTTCTCTTCGCAGTGTCCACAATCTTAGCAGCTGATTCATCGAGAATGCTGTGTTCGTAAGACTTTAATCTAATACGAATCTTTTCATTTGCCATCTAATTACCTCCTATACGTCTTCTTTAAATAAGATGACTAGCTCGGCGAAAATTCCCTGCACAACCACTGTGGCAATGCAGCCTGGTGTGCCGCAACCTTCCGCGTCGAAGCTAACTACAATTTGTACTCAGAGGGCATTTCCCCTCACAAAAGCACTTTATCTAGTATAAGGCCTCATGCCTTAAATAGCAAGGGTTTAGCCCTACTTTTTTGGAAAAAATTGCTGCAATTGCTTTCTCAAGCAGGCAAATTTTTTTCTTCCTTTTATTGTATCGGCAGCTGCTGAATTTTTTCTCAAAAAACAAAAAATCCTACCAACGACACTCCTGTGTCATTGATAGGATTCTTCTTTCAGCCCTAGTCCAGAGCCGGAATCATGCTAAGCCTTAAGCGTTGCCGCCGCGCTTCTTGATGATTTCAGCTTGGATTGACTTAGGACATGGTGAGTAGTGGTCCATAACCATCGTGAAGGTACCACGGCCTTGAGTGGATGAACGCAGAGTAGTTGCGTAACCAAACATTTCTGACAATGGAACCATCGCGTTGATGACCTTGGCACCTGCCCGGTCTTCCATACCTTCCATTTGGCCACGACGAGCAGTGATTGAGCCCATAACGTCACCAAGGTATTCTTCTGGAGCGATGACTTGAACCTTCATGATTGGTTCAAGGATAACAGCGCCGGCCTTTGAAGCAGCGTTCTTCAGAGCCAATGATGCGGCAACCTTGAAGGCAGCTTCACTTGAGTCGACTTCGTGGTATGAACCGTCGTACAGCTTGGCCTTAACGTCGATCAATGGGTAGCCAGCCAGAACACCGTTCTTCATGGCTTCTTGCAGACCAGCGTCAACTGATGGGATGTATTCACGAGGAACTACACCACCGACAATGGCGTCTTCGAATTCGTAGCCCTTGCCTTCGTTTGGAGTAAATTCAATCCAAACGTCACCGTATTGACCCTTACCACCGGACTGACGAACAAACTTACCTTGAGCTTGAGTCGGTACAGTGAAGGTTTCACGGTAGGCAACTTGTGGTTCACCGATGGTTGCTTCAACGTTGAATTCACGCTTCATACGTTCAACCATGATGTCCAGGTGAAGTTCACCCATCCCGGAGATCAAAGTTTCACCAGTTTCTGGGTTGGTTTCAGCCCGGAAAGTTGGGTCTTCTTCAGTCAGCTTTTGCAAAGCGACGTCCATCTTGTCACGGTCAGCCTTTGACTTAGGTTCAACTGAAACTTGGATAACTGGAGCTGGGATGTCCAGGCTTTCCAGAATCAACGGGTGAGCTGGGTCAGTCAATGAGTCACCAGTAGTGGTGTTCTTCAGACCGATGGCACCAGCGATGTCACCTGAGAAGACTTCTGGGATTTCAGTTCTTGAGTTGGCGTGCATTTGCAGCAAACGACCAACACGTTCACGTTGGTTCTTTGAAGCGTTCAAAACGTAAGAACCTGATTCCAAGGAACCAGTGTAAACACGGATGAAAGTCAAACGACCAACGAATGGGTCAGTAGCGATCTTGAAGGCCAAGGCAGCAAATGGCTTGTTGTCGTCAGCCAGCAATTCTACTTCGTTGCCGTCCTTGTCGTGGGCAACGTATGGCTTAACGTCAAGTGGTGATGGCAGGTAGTCGATGACACCGTCCAGCATCATTTGAACACCCTTGTTCTTGAAGGCTGAACCAGCAAATACTGGGAAGGCCTTCAAGTCCAAAGTTGCCCGGCGCAAAGCAGCCTTAAGTTCTTCGTTGGAGATTTCTTCACCGCCAAGGAACTTTTCCATGATGTCGTCGTCAACTTCAGCGATCTGTTCGATCATTTCTTCACGACGGCTTTGAGCTTCTTCCTTGTATTCGTCAGGAACCGGAATAGTTTCCCAGTTTGACCCCAGCTTGTCTTCGTCGTAAACGTCGGCAACCATGTCGAACAAGTCGATGACGCCTTCGAATTGGTCTTCAGCACCGATAGGCATTTGAACGGCGATAGCGTTAGCGTTCAAACGTTCATGCAGACTGTTGACTGAGAAGTCAAAGTTGGCACCGATCTTGTCCATCTTGTTAACGAAGACGATCCGCGGAACACCGTAGTTTTCAGCTTGACGCCAAACGTTTTCAGTTTGCGGTTCAACACCTGACTGAGCGTCCAGAACAGTTACGGCGCCGTCAAGGACACGCAGGGAACGTTCAACTTCGATAGTGAAGTCAACGTGTCCTGGGGTGTCGATGATGTTGATCCGGTGGTCCTTCCATTGAGCAGTAGTGGCTGCGGAAGTGATCGTGATCCCACGTTCCTTTTCTTCTTCCATCCAGTCCATTTGTGAGTCACCTTCGTGAGTTTCACCAATTTTGTGGATCTTACCAGTGTAGTAAAGGATACGTTCAGTAGTAGTAGTCTTACCGGCGTCGATGTGGGCCATGATACCGATGTTGCGAGTCTTCTCTAATGAGAATTCACGTTTGTTAGCCATAATTTTCTATCTCCTTAGATAACGAGCACTAGATTAGAAACGGTAGTGAGCGAAGGCACGGTTGGCTTCTGCCATACGGTGCACGTCTTCACGCTTCTTAACGGCTGAACCAGTGTTGTTTGAGGCATCGATCAGTTCGTTTGCCAAACGTTCATCCATAGTGTGTTCGTTACGCAGGCGGGAGTATGAAACAAGCCAGCGCAAAGCCAAAGTAGTTTGTCTTTCTGGACGAACTTCTACAGGAACTTGGTAGTTTGAACCACCGATACGGCGAGCCTTAACTTCCAAAACTGGCTTAACGTTGTTCATGGCTTCTTCAAAGACATCCATTGGTTCCTTGCCAGTCTTGTCCTTGATGATGTCAAAAGCGTCGTACAGGATTGATGAAGCTTGAGCTCTCTTACCATCCTTCATCAAGTGGTTGATCAGCTTAGTAACCAGCTTTGAGTTGTAAACTGGGTCTGCTAAAACGTCTCTCTTTGAAACATGACCTTTTCTTGGCATTATTTAAGTCCTCCTTTAACCCTTCTTAGCGCCGTACTTGGAACGACCTTGCTTTCTGCCGTCAACACCAGCAGTGTCAAGGGCACCACGAACGATGTGGTAACGTACACCAGGAAGGTCCTTTACACGGCCCCCACGAATCAAAACAACGGAGTGTTCTTGCAGGTTGTGGCCTTCACCTGGGATGTAGGCAGTAACTTCAGTCAAGTTTGAAAGACGTACACGAGCGTACTTACGCAAAGCTGAGTTAGGCTTCTTTGGCGTCATAGTGCCGACACGAGTCGCAACCCCACGCATTTGTGGTGCTGGGTTGAAGACTTGTTCCTTCTTCATGCTGTTGTAGCTGTAGTTCAAAGCTGGTGACTTTGACTTAGTCGTCTTTGAGTGACGGCCTTTTCTAACCAATTGATTAATGGTTGGCATTAACTAGTTCCTCCTAAATTTATATATCATTTTGTTCACATATCCGGGAGTTTCTTTTTTGCCTCGCGGAGTAATCTTCAAAACATACATCTGTTATTGTACTCCATTTAATCCACAATGCAAAGCTTTTTTTCAACAAATTCCGCTTGATGACAGCGCTTTCCTGCTGTGTTAAGATTGTTTTTAAGCTAAGAAGTTTAACTTAAGCAAGGAAATAGAGGTAAAAAATGATCAAACTTATTGCATTAGACACTGACGGCACCCTGCTCAACTCCCAGGGACAAATTCAATCCAGCAGCAAGGAGGCCATCGCCAAGGCGCTCGCCCGCGGCGTCAAGGTCGTGCTCTGCTCGGGTCGGCCAATTGCCGGTCTGGCTCCTTACATGAACGAGCTGGGGATCACCGGCCAGGACCAGTACGCCGTCACGCTTAACGGCGCCATCAGCCGCCGGGCCAGCGGGGAAATCATGACCAGCGACTTGATCGCCA
>NZ_BOCG01000310.1 GCF_016587775.1 Lactobacillus nasalidis
TGAATAAGTACGTCGGCAACGTGAAAGTCGGCGGCAAGCCGGCCTTGTCACTTGACTTCCGGCCGCCGACTCTGGAGGTTTCCAAAAACGGCCTGCGGGCAGTGTTTGATGTTGGTTACAAGTACGCGATTTCCGGCGACGTTTCGACCAACGACTATGAGCAGAAAAACTTCCAGCAGTACTTGAACGAGCTGAAGTACGGTTCAGGCAAAGAGGGAGATGACTTCCAGGTCACCAACGGCAGCGTGATCGTCATGCACATGCTGGAAGACGCCAAGTACACCGCCCAAGTTTTGGACAAGATGATCCCGGTCTGGAAGCAGGAAGGCTACCGCTTTGCCCGGGTGGACCAGTACACGGGCAATTACAGCCGGAAAATGAAGCAATAGATGAGCAAGAGGGAAGAAAAAATGAAAATTTCGGATAAACTGACCAGTGGCCAGGGCAGGCTGTGAGTAGTCGGCCTGGGTTACGTCGGCCTGCCTTTGGCAGTTGAATTCGCCAAAAAAGTTCCGGTTACGGGCTTTGACATCAATGAAAAAAAGCTCGCTGCCTACCGGCAGGGGCTGGACCCGACCAATGAAATCGGCGACGTACATGACAGCGGAGTTGACTTTACCAGCGACGAAAGCAAGATCCGCGAAGCTGACTTCGTCATCATTGCCGTGCCCACGCCGGTTTACGATGACAACCAGCCTGACCTGCGGCCGCTTGAAGGGGCCAGCCGGCTGGTTGGGCGCAATTTAAAGCCAGGAGCGGTCGTCGTTTATGAATCGACCGTTTTCCCGGGAATGACGGAGGATTTCTGCGGGCCTCTTTTGGAAGAAGCCAGCGGGCTCAAAGTCGGCCGGGACTTCAAAATTGCCTATTCGCCGGAGAGAATCAATCCAGGCGACCGCCGCCACCGGCTGACCAATATCAAAAAGATCGTCTCCGGCATGGACGCGGAAACCTGCCAGACCGTCAAGGAAGTCTACGACTTGATCATCAAGGAGACTTATCCGGTATCGTCGATTAAAGCGGCAGAAGCGGTCAAGGTGACGGAAAACAGCCAAAGAGACGTCAATATTGCCTTTATGAACGAATGCGCGGCAATTTTTGACAAATTCGGCTTGGATACCCAGGAGATCGTCAATGCCATGAACACCAAATGGAACGCCCTCGGCTTTAACCCCGGCCTGGTTGGCGGCCACTGCATCGGCGTTGATCCTTACTATCTGATCCAGCAGGCTGAGCGGTTCAATGCCGATGCCAGTTTGCTGAGAAGGAGCCGGGAGATCAACAACCAGGTTGCCGGCTTCCTGCGCGACAAGACCATCAAGTACCTGTCGCTGGCGGGCCGGCCGATCAAGGGTGCCCGCGTTGGCGTTTTGGGAATAACCTTCAAGGAAAACGTGTCTGACGCCCGCAACAGCAAAGTGGCCGACCTGGTCAAGGGCCTAACAGAATACGGGGCCGAGGTCCTGGTGGCGGATCCGCGCGCCGACAAGGCCGACATCAAGCAAAAGTACGGCATCAGTCTGCTGCCTTTGAGCGAGATGAAGAATCTTGACGGCCTGGTAGTCGCAGTAGCCCATGACGAATTCAAGAAGCTGGACTTAAACAGTTTTTACAAGCCGGCTCTGGCTGCCAGCGAGCGGGTGCTGATCGATGTCAAGGGGCTTTATCCGGCTGAACTGGAAAAGAAGCTTGGCTTCAGCTACTGGCGTTTGTAAGGAAAAGTGGTGAGCAGGATGACTAAAAGCCAAGGAGCTGATCAGGAAGTTCTTCTGCGTGAAAAAAAGGACCGGCGATTGTTGCCGCACGTTCCAGATCCATTGGGCCAGCGGACCAATCTCGACCGGCGGGGCAAGTACAGCGAGGCAGAGGATTTTACGACCCTTTTGAAAGAGCATGCCCTGGGAGTCCGCTATATCAGCAGCTTTCCAGTCAAATTGCGGGCGGAAAAAGGCGGCAGGGTCTTCAAGATAAAGGGCGAATGCCGCGATATTTCGGATACGGGGATGCTGCTGGCGGTCAAGGATGATTATGACCAGGTCAAAGACGCCAAAAACGTCCGCCTCAGTTTCAAGGTCCCAGCCGGCAGCATGCCTGAAGGCCATGAAGCGCGTTTCAGAATCAGCGGCCAGATCGTCCGCAGCGTTGACCAGCAGCAGAGCGTGGGGATTGAGTTCTCGCAAACCTTGCCCAGCTACCTTGACCGGCACAAGGACCGCTACCTGCTGGTCTGCGCCGGCATTTCCCTGGCCTTTGTCAGTTTGTGCGTGGTCTTGATGCGGGCAGAATCGATTATTTACTTCAAGTACAATGCCCTGCTGTACACGTATTCTTTGATCGCGGCCGCCTTTTTGCTGACGCGCTACCTTTTTGGCAGCCTTTACCGGCCAGTGGCGATCAATCCTGACTTTACGCCGTCGGTGACGGTGGTGATTCCCTGTTTCAACGAGGAAAAATGGATCCAGCGCACGATTTTGTCCTGTCTGGATCAAAGCTATCCGGTCGACAAACTGAAAGTCTGCGTTGTCGACGACTGTTCGACCGACGGGTCGGTGGACAAAATCCAGGAGCTCCTCAAGCAGCTGAAAAACAAGGAAGGCGACCGCTACCGGGTCAGTGAGCGCGTCAAGATGCTTGTCCAGGAGAAAAATGCGGGAAAAAGAGCGGCCCTGGTGCGCGGGGTTGAGCAGACGGACACGGAGCTGGTGATGTTTGTCGACTCTGACTCTTTTTTGGAGCCGGATGCCGTCCGCAACCTGGTGCAGCCTTTTCAGGACCCGAAAATGGGCGGCTGCGCCGGCAGATGCGACGTGGCCAACACCTACACCAACGCCTTGACGGAAATGCAGTCGGTCCGCTACTATATTGCCTTCCGGATCATGAAGGCTGCTGAAGGAGTCTTTGACGCGGTCACTTGCTTGAGCGGTCCTTTGTCTTGCTACCGGCGAGAACTGGTAATGAAATACAAGGACCGCTGGCTGAACCAGCGTTTCCTTGGCCACAAGGCCACTTTTGGCGATGACCGGGCCATGACCAACTTCATTCTCAGCCATTACCGCTGCGGCTACCAGGATACGGCGGTCTGCTCGACCATCGTGCCCCGCCAGCACCGGGTCTTTTTAAAGCAGCAGATGCGCTGGAAGCGGTCCTGGCTCAGAGAGTCGCTGATGGCCGGCAGGTTCATGTGGCGTAAGGAGCCTTACGCGGCCATCAACTTCTACATCGGCTTAATTGTGCCGATCATGGCCCCGGTCGTGGTGGTTTACAACTTGATGTACGTTCCGCTGACCCAGCATATTTTCCCGCGGACTTTTTTGGTGGGACTTTTGCTGATGAGCCTGATGATGTCTTTTGCCCAGCTTTTTTTGCGCAAGAGCACGACCTGGACTTTCGGTTTCCTGTTCTGCATCTATTACGAGCTGGTCCTGCTCTGGCAGATGCCGATTGCCTGGGTGACTTTCTGGAAGTCGACCTGGGGAACGCGACAAACGCCAAGCGATGTAGCCGCCCAGAAGAAGAAGCAGGCCAAGCAAGAGCAGCGGCAATTGAAGCGGCAGGCAAGAACAGGGGGTGGGGCAGATGAAAAAGCATAAGCGCCGGCCCTGGTTTCAAAGCCGCAAGGACCTGGTCAAGTTCGTGCGGTCGATTTTGGAATGGATCAGCATCATCGTTTTGACCTTGATTGTGGTCCGGGCCCTGTTTGTTTTCAAGACCTACCAGCCCTATTCAAAAAGCGATCCGGAAACGGTCGACGGCTTGGACCATGGCTTTGTCTCCCTGGCTTATTTTGGCGTTGACCGCGAGGGCACGGACAGCCTGATTGCCTTGAAAAGGCTGGAAGAGGAACTCACAGCCTTAAAGCGGCTGGGCTACGTGACGGTCAGCCAGAAAGACGTTGAGAACTACTACTACCACGGCAAGCCCCTGCCGAAAAAGGCCCTTTTCCTGCTTTTTGAAGACGGCCGCAAGGATACGGTCTTGTTTACTGAAAAACTGCTGGAAAAGCTGAACTACCGGGCCACGATTCTGACATACGCGGAAAAGTTCAAGCGTGACGACCAGAAATTCGTCTCGGTCAAAGACTTGAAGAAGCTGCAAAAAGAAGGCTTTTGGGAACTGGGAACCAATGGCTACCGCCTGTCGTACATCAACTGCTATGACCGCTATCACCGCTTTCTGGGGCAGCTGGACTCCAGGGAGTTCGTCGAAATCAACCAATACATCGGCCGCGATTACAACCACTACTTGATGGACTACATTAGAGACAAAAACGGGATGCCGGTTGAAAGCAGCAAGCAGATGCGCCGGCGGATCAAGCGCGACTACCAGCTGATGCAGCAGGTCTATCAAAAGCAGGTCGGGCGGGTGCCGGACCTGTATTGCCTGATGCACTCAAATACCAGCCGCTTTGGCGACAATGCCAATGTTTCCAGTGCCAATGCCGCCAGTCTGGAAAAAATGTTCAAGCTGAACGTCAACCGGGAAGGTTTCGCCTACAACAACCGGAAGTCTTCGCCCTATGACCTGACCCGGCTGGAGCCGCAGGCCTGGTGGTATACCAACCACTTGCTGATGCGGATCAGGGATGACTTGCCGGCCAAACAGAAAAAGCAGATCAAATTCGTCAAAGGAAACCGGCAGCGCGGCCGCCACTGGCGGCTGATCAAAGGAGCAGCGGAATTCAAAAAGAATTTGATTGCTCTG
>NZ_BOCG01000311.1 GCF_016587775.1 Lactobacillus nasalidis
CACGGTGGCAGCCACCACGGCCGTCGGCGTGGCGGCAGCCTGCCTGGCTTATTACCTGGCCTTCATGCTGGGCCATTTGCTTTGGGGCTTGGACATGGTTCACATGCGCGGCTATATCGGGGCCATGCTCTTCGTGATTCCTGGTTTTCCCTTCATCACTTCCGGTTTGGACATCGCCAAGCTGGACATGCGCTCAGGCCTGGAGCGGCTGACGTATGCGCTTTTCATCATCCTGGTGGCCACGGGGACCGGCTGGGTGATGGCCACGGTTTTGCAGATCAAGCCTGGTGATCTGCAGTCCCCGGACCTTTCCAAGCCGGCTTTGACGGCCTTTAGGCTGCTGGCCAGTTTCTGCGGGGTCTTCGGCTTCTCCTTGATGTTCAACTCCCACCGGCGCATGGCGGCAGCAGCCGGGGTCGTCGGGGCGGTTGCCAACACGATGCGCCTGTCTTTGGTTGACTTTGCGGCTTTCCCGGCTCCTCTGGCTGCCTTTTTGGCCGCGCTGCTGGCGGGCCTGCTGGCCGGCTATGTCCGGGAAAAGGTCGGCTACCCGCGGATTGCTTTGACGGTGCCGTCGATCGTCATCATGGTGCCAGGGCTGTACATGTACCGGGGGATCTTCCTGCTGGCTTTGACCAATGTCGGTGCCGGGGCGACCTGGATGACGGAAGCCCTCATGCTGGTCCTGTCGCTTCCAGCCGGGCTGCTGACGGCCAGAATCCTGACCGACAAGAAATGGCGCCGGGTCGATTAAAAAATTTCCAGAAAAAACTGCTTTTGCCTCTTTTGGCAAAAGCAGTTTTTGCTTGTTATTCTTGCAAGTCGGCAACCGTGGCCTTGACCAGCTTCTTAAGGTCAAGCGGGTTGATCAAAACGCTGCGGCCGACTTCGCCACTTGAAACCCAGATGCCGTCTTCATCCAAGACGCTCTCATCCAGGAAGATCGGGAACTTCTTGCTGTGGTAGATGCCGATCGGGGTGTTGGCCCCGTGAATGTAGCCGGTGGTCTTTTCCAGCTGCTTGAGCGGGATCATTTCACACTTCTTGTTGCCGGAAGCCTTGGCGATCTTCTTGAGGTCCAGGTGGCCGCTGAGCGGCACCACGCCGACGATCGGGCCAGTCTTGTTGCCGCTGACGGCCAGGGTCTTGTAGACCGGGTGGCCGTCTAAGACGGGGTTGGCGGCGCCGACTTGAGCGACGCCATGGTC
>NZ_BOCG01000312.1 GCF_016587775.1 Lactobacillus nasalidis
CCAGGCCAACCGCACCGCCGATTTGGTGGAAGGTGTTGACGGCGCCAGATGCGGCCCCAGCAATGTCGCCTCTGGTTCCGGCGACCCCGGCTACCGTCAGCGGGCTCATGATCAAGCCTTGGCCCAAGCCAATGAAGACCATCGGCAAAGCCACGCCGAGCAGATAGCCTTCTTCAATGCCGATCACGGCGCCCATTGCCAGGCCAGCCGCGTCAATGACAGCTCCGGCAATCAGCACCGCGGTATTGGAGAAGCGGAAAGTCAGCCGGGCGACAAAAAGCGAAATAATGAACTGCACCACCGTTAGCGGCAAAAAGGCGATTGCGGCTTGCAGGGCTGACATGCCAAAAACGTTTTGCAGAGCCTGCGGCATCATAAAGAAGTAGGCCATGCTTGCCCCCAGCATGAAGAAGCGGGCCACAAGGGCGCTTGAGCGCTGGTTGTCCTTAAAAATTTCCAGTGGCATCAAAGGATTAGCCGTCTTGCTTTCAATCATGATGAAAGCGGCCAGAGAAACGATGGTGACGATGATCGCGCCTGCCCGGTAAGCGGTGGCGTTGATGCTGTAAACCAGACCGCTGAAGCCGATCACTGAGGTGACCGTCCCCCACCAGTCGATTGCTTGATCCTTTTGCCCCTTGCCTGCCGCCACATTTTTGACGGACATGGCGTACAAAACCAGCGCTACGTCAGCATCAAGCAAAAAGCCCAGCCGCCAGCTGGAGTAACTGGAGATGATGCCGCCGATGATCAAGCCCAGGCTGGAGCCGATCCCGGCTGTAGCCCCGTAATAAGTAATTGCCCTGGTCCGCTGCTGGCCTTCATAAGTATCCATCAACAGGGCCAGAGTAGACGGGGCCAAAAGCGCCCCGCCAATCCCTTGCAAGGCCCGCATGGCAATCAGGATGCCGGCCGAAGGAGAAAGAGCAACCAAGAGGGATGCAAGCCCGAAGATGGCCAGGCCGCTGAGCAGGGCCAGCCGGCGGCCGAAAATGTCGCCAAGGCGGGCACCGAGTGACAGAAAGCCGCCAAAAGTCAGGGCATAAGCGTTGCTAACCCAGGACAGCATGACGCCATTCATGCCCAGTTCCCGGCGGATCTGCACCGTGCTGGCAAAGACCAGCGAATTGTTGAGCAGGATCAAGAAGTAGCTGATCAAAACGATCCAGAGAATAATCCCGAAAGTGCTCTGTTCTTTTTTGGTAGAATTAGAAATGTCCAAAGCTTTACCTCCACAAGAATAATTTTGATGCTTCTAACTATAAGAGGTAAAAACAGCTTTGAAAATTTCTTAATTGACAAGTGAGTTTGCGTCTGACGCAATAAAGGACTGAGATTGATGGAAATATACCTGCTGGAATACCTGGTTGCCTTTTATCACACTGGCACGGTCGAAGCCGCCAGTAAAGAGATGAACGTAACCGCCCCGACCATTTCCCGGGGACTGAAAAAACTGGAAAGCTCCCTGGGAATCGAGCTCTTCAGCCGGGAGCCCAAGAAGATCAGCTTGAACCAGACCGGGGTTTTTGCCGCTCAAAAAGCCGAGCAGCTGCTCAAGCAGCTCAAGCTTTACCAAGATGAAGTCCTAGGCTTTTACCGGGCACACGACGAGCTGCGGGTGACGGAAACTGCCTGGGGGATCAGCCGGCTGCTGGAAGACTATCCTGAAGAAATCGCCCTCTCCCCACTTCCCGTCAGCGAAGAACAGGCGCAAAAGCTACTGCTGACGCGCGAGGCGGCCATGGCCGTCACCACTGCTGAATACAGCAGCCCGGAATTGGAATCAGTCTTTTTGGGCCGGGACCGGCTGGAGATCAAAGTCACCAAGTACAACCAGCTCTATGAGAAAAGCAGCGTCAGCTTCAGCGACCTGGCCGGGCAGGAATTTGTCTTGCGAAAGCAGCTGGGCGTCTGGACCGGAATCATCGAATCCAATGCCCCCAAGGCCATGCTGATCTACCAAGACACCCAGGAGGGACTGAACGAATTGATCCGCTACTCCAACTTCCCGATTTTTTCCAGCCGGGTCAATGACCTTTTCTCAAAAAATGACGGCGGCAAAAGAAAGGCGCTGCCCATCACCGATGACAGCGCCCAAATCGAACTCTACGCGACCTACTTAAAAGCCAACCGCCGCAAGCTGCAAGAGCTCATCAGATACCTCAGCAAAAGACTGGCCGCTAACTAGCTCACGCCTGCTTTTTTTCCCAGTCTTCCCGGCGCAGGACGTTCTCGACTTCCGGCAAGGTGTAGCCCAGCAGAGTGTCGCCCTTAGGGTCGGTTCTCACGTACGAAAAGCCCAGTTTCTCCTGGACCCGCTTTGACTTGTCATTGCCTTCGTAATAGCAGCACCAAACGGCTTGGCTGCCCAGGTCAGCGAATGCATGGTCAATGAGGCAGGCAGCAGCTTCTGGCGCATAGCCCTGCCCCCAGTATTCCCGGCCGATCCAGTAGCCAAGTTCCGGCTCGCTGCCTTTTTCCGAGCAGGCATCTTCGCCAAACTTCAAGCCGGCGCAGCCAATCAGCAGCTTGTCAGCCTTGCGCCAAACAGCGTAGGTTTCCGCGTCTTTTAGGCTTTCGCGGATTACCTGCAGGCTTTCTTCAGCCGACTTGTGGGCCGGCCAGCCGGCAGCAGGGCCAACGGCCGGATCCTTGGCCAAGTCGTACAGGCGGGCTGCGTCAGCCTCTTGCCAAGGCTTGAGGCAGAGTCTTTCAGTAGTCAGTTCCATTTTCCCTCCTTGATCCTGGCAATTTGGCCGGGATCTTTTTTAGAATAATCTTACCATAGGAACAGTTTGCCGGCTTTTCTAAAATTATTTGCTTTTTCTTCAAATACTGCCTGTTCCGGTTCGTATTTTCTTCATCAGCCGATGCTATAATGCCAATTAATGTATTATAGGTCTTTATGGAGGAACACATGACTGGTATGTTTTTAGTTTTAGTTGGGACCAGCCTGGCTTTGCTGCTGGCCGACTTGACCATGCTGGCGCGGGCTAAGAGAAGACTGGCTGCTAAAAACGGCAAGGGCGCGTCCCCCTACGCGAACTATTCCAAGCTCACGCTTTTCAGTCTCCTGGCTCAGCTTTTAATTAACGTGCTTTATCTCTGGAACTACTGGGCCGCGGCTTTTAAGGTCGGCTTTCTGGCCGTCTTTTTCCTGTTCGCGGGCAACCTGCTGCTGGAATTCATCATTTTTTGCGATGACTTCTTTACGGACATCAGTTTCAAAAATTTGCGGGGTTACCGGAAGAGCCTCAGCCAAAGCAAGCGTCTCCTGCTGCTCGCCCTCTTCTTTTTGACCTTTACGGCCGCGGCGATCAATTTCTTCCCTGCTCCTTAGCTTGGTGTACAATAGAACAAGCAATAATTTTTAGGAGAGAAAGATGTTCATATTATTTACCGCAATTTCCGTCATCGCCCTGCTTTTGGCAATAGCCAGCCTGGTCATGCTGGTCGCTACCCGCAGGCAGATTCTTGCCGATGGCGCTGCTGCCAGCCAGCTGCTGGACAAGCGCCGCCGCTTTCTGTCCTGGGTCAACGCCTTTGAGCTGGTTCCCAACGCCATCTACATGATCATCTCGATCGCCAGCTTTTTCTCGGCTGACTATGAGCCGACCCTGCTGCTGACGGCGACGACGGTTGTCCTGGACCTTTTGATGGGGGTCACGGTCATCTTCGGTGACTTCTTCCTCAGCGAAAACCCGGTCAGCTTCAAGCAGTTCTGGTCACAAACCAAGACCAGTTCCAAAGTCTACCTGGTCTTCCTCCTGCTGCTCATCATCGCCATCGCCGTCTTGAACGTGCTCATCCACGCCTGGAATCTGGATTAAAAAAGTCCCCGCTGAACTTACTTCAGACATGTAAGTCAGCGGGGACTATTTATTTAATAGCGCTTTTTCTCCCGGCTCATGATGTAGCCGGCCATGACCAGGTTTGACAGGATCAAAACCGCTACCGCCAAGAGCGGCTTGACGGCGATGGCCAGAAAAGCCAGCAGGAAACCGCCAAAGACGATGCTTCTGCCGGCCGTAGTCATTACCTCATCGGCTTCAGCAGCTGGATTGGCTTTGAGAATCGCCAGGTCCAGAAACTGGAAAGTCAGAGTCCAAAGGAAGATGATGGCCACGTAGATGCCGGC
>NZ_BOCG01000313.1 GCF_016587775.1 Lactobacillus nasalidis
GCGGCACTGCCGCGGAATTTTTTATATGGCCGTGGTCAAGACGGCGACGATATTGATTAGGCCGATCAGCAGGGCAAAAAAGGCAACTGCCCTGTAGGTCCGGTTCTTGCTGAAAGCATACAGCAAGCCTTCCACCAGGGCCACCGCCAAGGCGGCAATGGCCGTGATGGCGTAATAAGGCGACATCCGGCTGTTGAAATGGCCCAGGATGATGATCCCCAGCCCGTACAAGGCCAGCAAGAGCCAGCCCAACTGCTTTTTACTTAATTTCATCTGCTTCTATTAGACTCCTGTTTTCATCGATTTTCTGCTAAAAAGGCCTGGATGATGCGGCTGCGCATGGTCAGAAAAATCTGGTTGTGCCGCGAAGGGTGAACCCGGTTGGTCAAAAGGATCAAGCCCGACTGCTTGACCTGGTCAAACAGAATCAAGGTTCCCGTAAAACCGGTATGGTAAATGATGGGATAGTTCTCCTTGGGGTCAAAGACCAGGTTCCAGCCCCAGGAACGGGCCGGCAGGCCCCGGGGCGTCTTGACCTGATACAGGTCCTGGATCGTTTCCCGCTTTAAGGGCAGCAGGTCGCTTACGCCCATGTAGCCCCGGCCGATCTTGACCAGGTCGCTCATCGTGCTGAACAGGCCGGCTGACCCGCAGCGGCGGCCCAGCTGCTGGCCTTTGGGGTCGTGGACGATCCCCTGGATCACCTGCCCGTCAACCAGTTCGGTTGGCACGCATTCGTCTTTGGGCGGGGCAAAGGTGGTTTCAGTCAGTCCCGCTGGTGCAAAGATCCGCTGGCTGGCCAGATCCTGGACCGGCTGGCCCAGCAGGCGCTCCAAGACCAGGCCCAGCAAGACGAAATTAGTATCGGCGTAACGGACGACATGGTTGAACTCGCTGGTCACTGGCAGATTCACGATGGCCTTCATCAATTCCGGGCCGGACAGGGCCGACCGGTTCTCGATCCAGCCGCGGATGCCGGAAGTGTGCGTCAGCAGGTGCTTCAGCTGCACCCGGTCATCCCTGAATTCGGGCACGTACTTGCTGAGCGGGTCCTCAAAACTGATCGCGCCCGCTTCTTTCAGCTGCAGGGCCAGCGCCGTGGTGGCCAGAACCTTGGTGCAGCTGGCCAGGTCATAGTAAGCAAAGGGACTCAGCTGGCTTTTGCCTGGATAGATGCTGGCAAAGCCCAGCGTCGAGGCAAAGACCTGGTCTCCCTTAAGCAGGGCATAGTTGACTCCGGGAACGATCCTTTCAGAAACCAGGCTTTCAATCAACAGCTGCGTTTTGGGAAAATTAAGCAAGAATAAGCTCCTTTCTAGGCCTGTAGATTAGTTCTATTATAAGTTACTTTCCAGCCTTTCCAAGCTTTCAAAAAAATTTTTAGATTTTTTTGACAGATACCTTGACTTTTTCATGGAAAGAATGCATAATAATGGATGTCGGTAATTCGAACATCAATCTTCGCCCGTTGGTCAAGTGGTTAAGACGCTACCCTCTCAAGGTGGAGTCATGAGTTCAATTCTCGTACGGGTGATTTACTGCGATGTAGCCAAATTGGTAAGGCAGTGGACTCTGAATCCATAATGTTCCGGTTCGAGCCCGGACATCGCAATAAAACAAAAGCCAGGCTTTATGCCTGGCTTTTTTGCTGCCCTTTTCCCGGCAGATGAAAAAGCACTGGATTCATCCAGTGCTTTTTCAAGCTTATTTAGCCACGTAGGCTTCCTTGAAGTTCCATTCGCTTCTCTTGCAGATCCAGCCCTTGGCGCTGGAGCGGATCAGCCAGGCATCATCTTCATAGTACAGCGGGATGACGCCGGCATCCTCAAGCAGGACGCTTTCAGCCTCGCTCATGTCCTTGAGGCGCTCTTGCTGGTCATTGGTGTTCTTGGAGGCAGCAATCAGCTTGTCATAGCGGCTGCTCTTCCAGGAGCCGTAATTGGATCCGTTCTTGCTGGTCAAAAGTTCCAGGAAGGAAATCGGGTCGCCAAAGTCGGCAATCCAGTCTGACCCGCAGATCTGGAACTGGCCGGATTCCCGCCGGGCCAGCCGGGTCTTAAACGGCACGCTGGTCACGGTCAGCTTCAGCCCCGGCAGCCGGGTTTCCAGCATGCTCTGCAGGGCTTCGCCGGTCTTCTTGCCCCCGTCGCTGTCGCTGGTCAGCAGGTTCAAGGTCAGGCTGGACTTGCCCAACTCACTGAGCCCTTTTTGCCAGTATTCCTTGGCCTTGCTTGGCCGGTACTTGTAAAGGTCCTTGGCTGCTGAGGAAATCATGCTGGTGTAGTCCTTGCCGTCATATTCAGTCAGCCCCTTGGCCGTATACGTGTCAGCTGCCTGGTTGCTGCCGCCCAGGATCCGGATCAGGTTCTCCCGGTTGATGGCCAGGGAGATGGCCTTGCGGATGTTGCTGTTGGCCAGGTTAGGGTTCTTTTCATTCAGTTCCAAGTAGTAGGTCCCCCCGTTGGCCAGGCCGTAGTAGTTGCTCTTGCCTTTGAACTGCTTGGTCAGGTTGGAATCCAGGCCAAGAGCGTCGATCTTCTTTGACTGGTAAAGGTTGTAGGCCGTCGTGGCCGTCTTGTTGACCGTGAAGCTGATCTGGTCAAGCTTGACGTGCTTTTTGTCCCAGTAGTCCGGGTTTTTGACCAGTTTCCAGGACAGGTTGCTCCCGCTCCAGCCCTTTTGCACGAATGGCCCGTTGTAGGCCATGTACTTGGACGCGGTCCCGTATTTGTCGCCGTATTTCTTGACAGCTTTTTCTTCCTGCGGGAAGAAGACCGGGAAGGCCATCAGATCCTTAAAATAGGCCATCCGCTTCTCCAAAGTGACCACCAGCTTGTATTTGCCCACAGCCTTGATCCCGAGGCTGGAGACGGGCTTTTTGCCGTTCTGGATGGCGTCGGCATTTTTGATCCCGGAAAACAGATAGGAATACTCAGCCTCGGTCTTCGGATTGACGGTCCGCCGCCAGGAATAGACGAAATCCTTGGCAGTCACCGGAGTTCCGTCATTCCACTTGGACTTGCGCAGGCTGAAAGTATAAGTCAGGCCGTCCTTGGAAACCCGGGCACTGGTAGCCAGGCCCGGACTCTGCCCGTCCTTGCTGTTTCTGTAGAGCCCTTCCATGGAATTGATCATCTGGCTGAAGCTGACCACGTCAGTGGCCTTTGACGGGTCCATTGTGGTGATCTCCCCGCCGACTGACCAGTTCAGTTCCTGTTCATTCTGACTGCTTTGCTTCTGGCTGTAGGCTGTTAACGTTAAAGCAGCTAAAGCAAGTTCAGTCAAGGCAATTTTTCTTGATGACATCTTCTTTACCCCCTCTTACTAAAACGGTAACATAAGCAGTTCCCCGCTTATCCATAATAAATTGTAGCACTTAATGTGATTTCTTTATCATGTTCAGAGAAAAAAACGACAAGATGAACAAAAAAAGAGCAAGATCAGAAATCTTGCTCTTTTTCAGTTTTTTGTCTAAAAATTACAGGCGGCTTGCCAGTTCGTCGTGCAGGTCTTCGTAGCCTGGCTTGTTCAGCAGGCCGAACATGTTGCGCTTGTAAGCTTCAACGCCTGGTTGGTTGAATGGGTTGATCCCGTTCAGGTAACCAGAAATGGCAACTGACAGTTCGAACCAGTAGATCAAGTAGCCCAAAGTGTGTTCAGTCTGGTCGGCAATGTTGACGGTCATAACCGGAACGCCGCCGTCAGTGTGGGCCAGAACGACCCCTTCGTATGCGCGGTCGTTGACGTAGTTCATGGTCTTGCCAGCCAAGAAGTTCAGTTGGTCCAGGTTGCTTTCGTCACTTGGAATGTCGACGTCAGCACGCGGGCCGGCAACGCGGACAACAGTTTCCATCAAGTTCCGGCGGCCTTCTTGGATGTATTGGCCCAGTGAGTGCAGGTCAGTGGTGAAGTTGGCGCTGGACGGGTAGATGCCCTTTTGGTCCTTGCCTTCTGATTCACCCATCAGCTGCTTCCACCATTCGCCAAACATTCTTACGCTTGGTTCGTAGTTTTCCAAGAGTTCAGTAGTGAAGCCCTTGCGGTAAAGGATGTTTCTCAAAGCTGCGTATTGGTAAGGAGAGTCCTTGCTTACGTCAGTGTCGGTGTAAGCGGCACGGGCGTCAGCGGCACCTTGCATCAAAGCGTCGATGTCGCAGCCGGCAGCAGCGATTGGCAACAAGCCGACAGCTGACAAAACGCTGAAACGGCCACCAACGTCATCTGGAACTACAAATTCTTCGTAGCCTTCAGCGTCAGCTTCAGTCTTCAAGGCGCCCTTTTGCCGGTCGGTCGTAGCGTAGATACGCTTTGCGGCTTCTTCCTTGCCGTACTTTTCGATCAGCTTGGCCTTCAGCACGCGGAAGGCAACTGATGGTTCGGTAGTGGTACCTGACTTGGAGATGATGTTCAAGGAGAAGTCCTTGTCGCCCAGCCAGTTGATCAAGTCTGACAGGTAAGTGCCTGAAAGACTGTTACCACAGAAGACAACCTTTGGATAGTCGCTCTTTTCTGCCATGTAGAACGATGAGTTCAAGAATTCGATGGCAGCTTGGGCACCCAGGTATGAGCCACCGATACCGATACCGATCAAAACGTCTGAGTCGCTTTGGATCTTCTTAGCGGCCTTCTTGATGCGGGCGAATTCGTCCTTGTCATAGTTGACCGGCAGGTCCAGCCAGCCGCGGAAGTCGTTGCCGGCACCAGTGCCTTCACGCAGTTCCTTGTCAGCGGCGTCAACCATTGCTTGCATTTCCTTAAGTTCGTTGTCGTGAACGAAAGGAGTCAATTTACTACTGTCAAAACTTACTATACTATTCATTGATTTATGCTTCCTCACTAGAAAATGTTAAATAAATCATTCACAAGATAATAGTATCATTGTTGCCCTTTCATTGCTAGTCTTTATTGCGATTTTTAACACAAATTTGACCTAGCAGATGATAGAGGCCATACCCCAATAATACACCGCAGCCGTTGAAAAAGACATCGTCAATATCGCTCACCCCGGTCAAAAGCAAAAACTGCAGAATCTCGATCGTCACCGAGGCCAGCAATCCCAGCAGAAAGACCCGCCAAAAGCAGTGCTTGATCCGCAGCGCGTTTGGCATGAGCGCCCCGAAAGGCACAAAGGCCAGGATGTTGCCGAAGGAATTGTAGTAAAAATCGACCTTGCTCTTGGCGTAGATCAGCTTCCAGGTGTTTTTCATGAAGACCAGGTTGATGTTGCTCAAAGACCGGTTCCAGTGGAAGTTCAGCTCCCAAGGAAAGTAAGAGGATCTGAAGGTCGTCAGCATCAAGACCAGCAAAAAATAGAAAACGAACAGCCACAGGCCGAATTCCGACCGCAGGCTGCGCCTTTTGCGCACGGCCAGCAGCCAGAAGACGCGCAGCAGAGCGAAGATCAGAAAATAAAAAATGGTTTTGTCGAGCCCCTGCAGAGTCAGTTTGATCAAGGCAAAGTGATTGATCCGGGTGGCGTACTGATTTGCTAATAAGTTATATAAAGGTGCTAAAAACAACATGCTCGCTGGTCCAATCTACTAAAGTCTGTTTAAATTATACAAGCTTTCAAGGACTAAAAATTTTAAGAAACAGATAACTCTGGAGAAATATTTGTCTATTTTTGACACAACCTTTAAAATTAAGACAGTACAAAAGGAGAAAGAATACTAGTAGAAAGGAGGCGGGCCAGCCCGGCCGCTCTAAAGCGCCCACAGGACTGGCCCGCCATTGACAAGCGTTGAAACACAGCAAATTTCTCGGCAAATTCCAAAGCAGAACCGGCTTCCTGGCCCTCCTGGTTGTCTGCTACTGGCTTAAATACCTGTTTGTCGCTTACTGCGACTTCAATCTTGGCCTGGCCAATCCCCTGCAGCACATCATCATGTGGATCAGCCCCCTGGGCATGAGCATCATCTTGATCAGCCTGGGCTTTTATTTTTCCAGGCCTCTGGTTTCTTACATTGCCATGCTGGCCATCGACTTCGCCAACACGGCCTTATTATTCGCGAACGTGCTTTACTACCGGCAGTTCACCGACTTCATCACCGTCAAGACCATGGCCAACCTCAGCAAGGTCTCCCAGGGCCTGGGCAAGTCCAGCGCTGCCCTGCTGTCGCCAAGCGACATTCTGATCTGGCTTGACCTGATCGTCATCGTCATCCTCTTGGCTGTGAAAGTCATCAAGATCGACCAGCGCTCATACGGCTTTTCCCGGACCTTCGCCATCACTTCCTGCGGCTTTTTCGTCTTAGGCTTGAACATGATGGTGGCTGAGTGCAACCGGCCAAGGCTGCTGAAGAACACTTTTGACCGTACCTACGTGGTGAAGTATCTGGGTATTGACACCTTCACGGTCTACGATGCCATCAAGAACGAATCAAGCAGCACCGTCACCAAGAATGCCTCCATCAGCGAACTGAACAAGATTATCAGCTTCACCAGAAAAAATTACGCTCCGGCCAATTCAAAATACTTTGGCATTGAGAAGAACAAGAACGTGATCATCATCCACCTGGAGAGCTTCCAGCAGTTCCTGATCGGCTTGAAGATCAACGGCAAGGAAGTGACGCCATTCCTTAATTCTCTTTATAAGGACAAGCACACCCTTTCTTATAGCAACTTCTACCACCAGGTCGGCCTGGGCCGGACCAGCGATGCCGAAAACATGCTGGAAACCAGCACCTATGGCATTTCTGACGGTTCTCTCTTCACTTCCCTGGGTTCAACCAACACCTTCCAGGCCGCCCCGCAGATCCTCCGCTTAAACGAGGGCTACACTTCCGCGGTCTTCCACGGCAATGTCGGCAGCTTCTGGAACCGCAACGACGTCTACAAGAACATGGGCTACAACTACTTCTTTGACAAGGACTACTTCAGCCAGGACAGCAACGACAGTTCCGGCTACGGCCTTAAAGACAAGATTTTCTTTGCCGAAAGCGTCAAGTACCTGGAGAAGCTGCAGCAGCCGTTTTATGCCAAGTTCATCACGCTGACCAACCACACGCCGTTTGAACTCAGCTCGGCTGATCAGGACTCCAGTTTCAAGACCAGCAGCACCAGTGACGCCACGATCAACAACTACTTCCTGACTGCCCACTATCTTGACCAGGCCCTCAAGGAATTCTTCACTTACCTGAAGAAATCAGGCCTGTATGACAAGTCGATGATCGTCATCTACGGCGACCACTACGGCCTTAGCAACGAAGAATACTCCACCCTGGCGCCTTTGATCGGCAAGGACCCCAACAACTGGTCCAGCTACAACACGGCCCAGATGCAGAAGGTGCCGTTCATGATCCACGCCTCCAACCTGAAAGGCGGGATCAAGTCCACCCTGGCCGGCGAAATCGACGTCTTGCCGACCCTGCTGCACCTGCTTGGCATCTCCAGCAAGCAGTACGTGCAATTTGGCACTGACATCCTTTCCAGCGAGCACAAACAGGTCGTCGTCTTCCGGAACGGGACCGTCATCAGCCCGAAATATGTCCTGATCGGCGGCAAAACCAGCAAGGGCAACGTCTATGATGCGGCAAGCGGCAAGCTTTTGACCAACTTGACGGCCAAGCAGAAAGCCGCGGTAAAGAAACTGGCCGCTTACGGCAAGAAGTCCCTGGCCTACTCTGACGACCTCAACAACAAGAACCTGCTGCGCTATTACACGCCAAAGGGCTTCAGTCCGGTAATCTCGAGCGACTACAACTACAGCAACAACTACCAGCAGATGATGGACCTGATCCGGCAGCTGGGCAGCCAGTCAACCGCCCTTTACAGCCAGAAGGGATCAACCACCAGCCTCTACAAGACTGATGCCGTCGAACTGGCCAAGCGGCAAAGCGAAATCACCAAGGTGCCTTCCAGCGTGCTGAATGAAAGTTCCAGCTCCTCCTCGAGCTCGGCAGCTGAGAGTAGCTCCAGTTCAGCGGCTTCTTCCGGCTCATCCAGCAGCAAGAAAAGCAGCAAAAGCAAATAATTAATAATTGACCAAGCAAAAAAGCTTATCGGCTCAGCCGATAAGCTTTTTATTCTTTGTCGTACTTCTTTTCATGACCTTGGTCAAACAGGGTAATCGTGAAGGTTGAGCCTTCGTGCGGCTTGGAGGAAACCTTGATCTCCCCGCCATGCTGTCTTACCAAAGACAAAACGATCGACAGGCCGAGGCCGGATTCGCCGGTGCCGCCATAGCGGGCTCGGGCCGGATCAGCCTTGTAGAAGCGTTCGAAGATGTACTTGCTCTGCTCTTGCGTCATCCCGATCCCGGTATCCTGAACGCTAAAGGTAGCCCCATTCTGGAAGCGCCGCCCTCTGATCGTGATCGTGCCGTCATTAGTGAACTGGATCGCGTTTTGCGTCAGGTTGACCAGCATCTGCTTGAAGCGGTCCTGGTCAGCGTAGACCGGCAGGTCTTCCGGAGCGTCGAGGATGATCTTGTCGCCGTTCTTGGCAGCATTCTGCTTCAGCTGCTGCTGAACGTCGTTCATGATCGTCCGGGCATTGAACTGCGACTTCATCATCTGCACCTTTCCGCTGCGGATCTTTTCATAGTCAAGGTTTTCATTGACCAGACGGATCAAGCGCTTGGTTTCGCGGTGCATCAAGTCAACCGACTGCGGGATCGATTCTTCTGGGATCGCATCGTACTGCAGCCCTTCCAGCAGGCCGTTGATGGTCGTCAGCGGCGTCCGCATTTCGTGGGCCACGTCCTGCATGAACTGGTCCCGCCGCTTTTCCTGGGCCTTGATTTCTTCATTCGAAGCCTTCAGCGACCGGACCATTTCATTGAAGTTTTCGGCCAGATCGTCGATTTCATCGGCCCGGTGGTGGTCGACTTCAACGTTCAAGTCGCCGTCAGCAACCTTCTTGGCAGCCAGAGACAGCTTTTTGATCCGGCTGGTCTGATAGTAAGCCAGAATGAAGCTCAAGATCAAGCTGACCGCGAAAGTGATCACCAGGGCCTTGGCCAGATTGCTTTCCGCCTGACGGACCGTCTGCAGGACGTCCTTGACCCGGGAGCCAATCATTATGGCTCCGACAACTTTCTTATTTGAGCCGGTTCCCGTAGTCTGCGGGACCACCACCCAAGTGTAGCTTTCCGAAGCAAAAAGGCGGTTGCCGCGCTTCTTGATCCCCTTGCGCTTCACTCGCCCCTGGATTTTCGGAGCGAGATTCTGCTGTTCATTGCTGTGGTCGTCCTTGATTCGGACTACCTGGCCTTTTTTCAGCATTGACTTGGCAGACTTCTTCAAAATATCGTAGCCGCCCAAAGGATAAGTGGTTTCGAATTTTTTGTCCATCAGGAAAATCTTGAGGTTTTCATCCCGCATGACAAAAGTGAACTTCTGCAGAAAGTCCGCCGAAAAAGCCGGCGGCGTTCCCTTGGTCTTCGTCTTTTTTGAATACAGCTGCAAAGTCGACAGATTTTCGGCATAACTTTCCAAGCGCGAATAATTGCTTTGATAAGCTTGCTCCTTTTGATAATTGATCGTTGAAAAGCCAATGATCATGACCGAAGTCAAAATAACTATCAAAAAACTCAGAACATGCTGATAAATCAGTTTCATGCTTTAACCTGTGAATCATCAAATTTGTAGCCGACGCCCCAAACGGTCTGGATGATCTGCGGGCCGGACTTCTTCAGCTTCTGCCGCAGCTTCTTGATGTGGGCGTCAACAGTTCTTTCTTCACCGAAGTACTCATAGCCCCAAACCAGTTCAAGCAGCTGCTCGCGAGAGAAGACCTGCTTAGGCTTTTGCGCCATCGTGTAGAGCAGGTCGAATTCCTTAGGAGTCAAGCCTTCAACACGGGTGTCATCAAAGTAGACTTCCCGGCGGCTCTTGGAAATTCTGATGTGGTTGGTTTCCAAGTCAAAGTCGTTGCTTGGAATGTTCTTTGGCAGAGTTCTCGGCTTGTCTTCAAGCAGCACCCGCCGGTGCAGGGCCTTGATTCTGGCAATCAAGGCAATCGGGCTGAACGGCTTGGTAACGTAATCGTCGGCCCCGATGCCCAGGCCCAGGACCTGGTCAGACTCGCTGTCACGCGCCGTAAGCATGATTATCGGCACAGTTTCTGAAATCCGGCGGATTTCTCTGGCAACTTGAATGCCGTCCTTCTTAGGCAGGTTCAAGTCCAAAGTGATAATGTCAAAATCGTGTGGGTGATTCTTGAATATTTCAACGGCTTCTTCGCCGTCGTAAGCTGAGACTTGTTCCCAGCCTTCCTTCTTGAAGAACAATTCCATCATTTGTGAAACTGAAATGTCGTCTTCTACCATTAGGATCTTCATGTTAAAAATTCCCCTTACCAAAAAATTCTGTGCAAGCCGCACTATATTATAATCGTAGCAAAAAAATATCAAAAGCCGCGAATCATTTTGTGAAAAAAAGTTGAAACTTCCCTTTAGAAACCGGCTGGCAATTGCCCTAATTATATAATTTTTCACTTAAATCATACAAGAAATAAGTCTGCTTTTTAATCATCACCACTGGTCAAAAACTTGTAAACCGCCCAAGCAAAGAGAGCCGTTGGCACCAGGCCAGGAGAAAGATCGACCTTGAGTTTGGTCCGACCATTGTCGTTAACTTTCTGGCAGCTATAGTCGCCCAGCAAAAATTGTTTGAGTTTCATTGTTGGCCTCCTGCACTAATAAGTGTATTAACAGTCAATAACCATCGTCTCTACTCTTTTTATTATACTCTTGATTCGTTTGCCATTTATTGCATCTGTTATTTTATTCCAGCAAAAAAGACGCGTGCGGTCAACCACACGCGTCTTCTTTATTTAGACAGATGGAGATGAGGGGAATTGAACCCCTGTCCAAACGCATCCCGTCACTAATCTCTACGATCATAGTCATATTATTTAAGCTTCACCACAGCAAAACGCCATATGACAGGGCCAAACAGCCACGGCTAACCTGTTAGTCTCTTCTTGCTTATTCAGGTGTGATAAGCAAGCGTATCCCGTAAGGTTGATACCGCAAGACCGCCACGGGCAGGCAGTCTATTGGCAGCTGGGCTGAACTAAGCAGCTACAGCGTATGAGTTTTCGTTTGCAGTTAATTTAAACTGTTTAACGTTTTAACGTAGACGTAACCTACGAATCGCAACCAGCGCGGGTCTGCGCCTGTCGAATCCCAAAACATCCCCAAAACAGAGAACATAATCATTTTAGCAAAAAATGATCATGCCCTCAAATATTCTGCTTAAAAACTTTTACTTAAGCTTGGCCAAACGGACAACGTCACGTTCGATCATCAATTCTTCGTCAGTCGGAATTACCAGGCCAGCCAGCTTGGAACCTTCCTTGGTGATGAAGCTTTCGCCGCCAGCCTTGTTGGCTGCTTCGTCAAAGTCAACGCCCATGAAGGACAGTGACTTCATCACGCCTTCGCGAACTTCATCGTCATGTTCGCCGATCCCGGCAGTGAAGACAACCGCGTCTGCCCCGTTCATTTCGGCAACGTAGGAACCAACGTAGCGGACTACCCGGTTGATGAAGATCTCATCAGCCAGCTTGGCCCGTTCGTCGCTGCTTTCCCGGATGTCGCGCATGTCGCTGGAGATGCCGGAAATGCCCAGAAGACCTGACTTGTGGTTCAAAATGTCGATCATTTCGTTGAAGTCGGTCATGCCTTCCTTCTTCATGATGTACTGCAAAACTGACGGGTCAACGTCACCTGACCGGGTCCCCATGGTTACCCCAGCCAAAGGCGAGAAGCCCATGGAAGTGTCGTAGCACTTGCCATCCTTAACGGCAGTAACTGAAGCGCCTGAACCCAGGTGGCAGACGATCAGCTTGAGGTCCTTCAAATCCTTGCCCAGCATTTCAGCGGCTCTGCCTGCCACGTAACGGACGGAAGTGCCGTGGGCGCCATACTTGCGGGCCTTGTACTTCTCGTAGTATTCATATGGCAATGAGTAGAGGTAGTGAACCGCATCCATTGACTGGTGGAAGGAAGTGTCAAAGACGCCGACTTGCGGCACGCCTGGCAACAGGTTCATGAAGGCTTGAATGCCGCGGCCTTCTGCCGGGTTGTGCAGCGGGGCGTAGTCAGTCAAGTCAAAAATCTTGTGGATGTTGTTTTCATCGATGATCGCTGAGTCCGGGAAAAGTTCCCCGCCATTCACGATCCGGTGGCCAACGCCAACGATTTCCTTAACGTCATCAATAACGCCGAATTCCTTCAGCCAGTCAAGCAGGGTTTGCACGGCTGCTTCCTGGTTTGGCAGGTCAACTTCGGCCTCATGCTTGGTCCCATCAGCCAGCTTCATTGAGAAAGTTGAACCATCGATGCCAATCCGGTCACCCAGTCCTGAGGCCAGAGCGCTTTCGTCATCTAATGAAAACAGCTTGTACTTAAATGAAGATGAGCCAGAGTTGATTGCTAAAATCTTATCCATTTTTATAGAAACTCCTTTTACTTACTTCACAAACTTAATTATCTTTTTTAGTATACCACTCGTTCAGCTTTATATTAAGGCCTACCAGTGATTCTTCATTCTTGAGATCAGCAAGCTTTGTGAGTAAAACTTCCTTCGGCGGCTGGCTGCTGCCGTGGTTTTGGAAGACAAGGATGCTCTTTTGACTGATTTTGCTCTGGAACAATCTGCTTGGCAGCTGGATGATGGCCTGCAGGTGCACCCGGTTGGCCAGCCAAGGCATGAAGTCGGCCCCGACCGTCCCGGTCAGCATGCTCTGCGGCACCAGGAGAAAGGCAAAGCCGTCTTCAGCCAGGTTCTTGACGATCTGCTCAACAAACAACACGTGGGCGTAGGCATGCCCTTCCTTGGTCCGCAGGTCAAAGTTCTTGGCATTGTCATCGTTGGCGTAAAAGCCGATCGGCAGGTCACTGACCACCACGTCAGGCTTGACTGGCCAGGCAGTCAGCGCGTCCTGGCAGTAAAAGTCAGCCGTCAGTCCAGCCAGGTGGGCTGCCACGTCGGCCAGGTTGAGCATCCCCTCGTCATTGTCCAGACCGACCAGGTCAAAGCGGTCTTCTGAATGATTCTGAGCGGCCAGCTGCTGGTCAACCGCAAAAAGCAGGCTGCCGCTGCCGACTGCCGGGTCCAGAAGGACCTGCTTTTTCTTAGGCAGCAGCTTGTCCATAAACAAGGTCAAAACCGTGGCCAGAACCGGCGGAGTCGGCATCTGGTTGGCATCCCGGCCGTCATCGTTGATCGCCTTGAGCACCAAGAGGCCATAGACCTGCTCTTTTTGGGCCTTTGACCAGGAGCCGTAGTTTAAAGCCGCGTAAAGCTGCTTCAGCTCTTCCACCGCTTGTTCGTCCGGGGCACCCATTTCCACGCGCACCTCGCCGCTTTCCAAGTTGTCAAAAGTTTCCACCAAGGCATCCGCCAGTGACACGTTCAAAGCTTCTTGCAAGCGTTCAACCGCTGCCAAAGTCTGTCCGAACAGTTCTTCAATATTTTTCATTGCTTAAATCCGCCCTTCTTTGCATACATACCAATTTTAATGATTAACAAAGAAGGGCGCAAGAAATTTCACCCGCCCCAGAGATAATTTGCCAGCAGCCGGTTCAGCCGGATGACGCGCTGATAGGCATCCAGATAGCTTTCAATCAGCAGTATCGTCGTGGCCAGAAGCAGCACGCTGGTCAGCAGGGCGCTCCCCTTTTGCCGGCTCAGTCTGCTCCTTTTTCTTTTGCTCAGCCTCCTTTTCTTTTTCCGGCGCCTTGTCGACTTTAAAATACAAAATTGATCTCTTTCCATGCTCATTGATGTGCACCTCCATTAAACCGTCCTTGGCCGCAAAAGATGCCGCCCAGACCGGTAGCAGAGTCATATTTCCGCCGTCAGTTCCGGCTTTCCTGACCCGGAGATTGTTGCTCTTTTTGTCTGCCTCCAGCACGTATTTGACGTCTTCAGCCTTCTTGCCATCCGCCTCTTTTCCCTCCTTGACGAACTCTATCTTCATGGGATTGGAATTGTCCAGGTCGATATAAGTCCGCCGGCTGTCCTTTTTCAAAAATTTGGCGAACTGGACATAGGAAAAGGCCAGCTCATTGGGATCATGGCGGTCTTTTTCAAACAAGCTGAAGAGCTTGAGGCAAGACGACAAAAGCGACAGGCAGATCACCGTCACCAAAAGCGCCACCATGGTCTCCAGCAAGCTGAAGGCCTTACTTTTGGCAAATTTTCTGCTGGGTCTCATCATACAAGTCTCCTTTGCCGGTCAAGACGTATTCATGGTCTCTGACCTTGACCCGCTTGACCGGGCACTCTTTCAGCATCCGGTAGGCCAGGGCCTGGCCCGCCCGCTGGCTGGACTGGTTTTCGAGTTCCTTGATTCCGCTGAGGCAGGTGACCGTCGTCGTCAAAGCCACGCAGACGATCGCTAAAGCAACTAATGCCTCCAAGGCCAAAAAGCCCGCCTGCTTATTTTTCATTGATTTTGCCCCACGACAGCAAAAAGCTGTATGCCTTCTCATACTCTTTCTTCCCCTTATCCATCTTCGTGATTCTCAGCGTAAAGGCCTGGCTGGTAATTCCGTCGCTGCCGACCGACCAGCCTGCTGTATTGTTAAAGTTTGTATCAACCGTAATCCCATCTGGAATCTTCAGGCTCTCATGCTGGTCGTCCTCGATGATTTCAAGCTTGCCCTGGCGGTTTTGGTCATAGATCACGACCCTTTTCCCGGTAATAGCGGCGCTTCTGATCTTTTCTTGAAAAAGTCCCGCTGCCTGCCGGCAGAAACGGTCAAACATGATCTTGTCTTCAAAGCCCTTGAAGGTCATTCCCCCAATTCCCAGCAGCATCCCCGCGATTGCCAAAGTCACGACCGTCTCCAGCAGGCTGAAGGCCCGCTGCTTCATTCGCCGCTCTTGGCGAAGTCGCCGATCGCCAGCTTCTTGTCCTCTGCCTGCTTCTCCTGCTTGGGCGTCAGATAGTGGGCCTCCACCATTTCCTGGAAGGAGGCCGGGACCTTGCCGGTGTTTTCCTGGTATAGCTCCACTTGCGTCCGGATCGTTGAATCAAAAGCATCATTTGTGCGCTTATCGGCATGGTCTTTTTGCGCTAGCAAGTTGGGCGAGATCAGCAAAACCAGGGTCGCGATGATCGCCACCACGATCACCATTTCAATCAGGGTAAAAGCCCGCTGCCGCTTTGGAAAAAGCCGTTTTAAGTATTTCATATTTTCCTCCTTAAATTTCTCTGCTAAAGCTGCTGCATGCTGTCATAAATCGGCAAAAGCAGCTTCAAATACATTCCGATGATGCACAAACCGATCAAAATAAAACAGATCGGCTGCACGTTGACGATCAGCTTGGCCAGCTTCTGGCGCAGGCGGTTGAACAAAAGCCTGGACAAGAGCAGGCACTGCCGGCTCAGCTCTCCGCGTTCGCATCCTGCCTGCAGCAGCATCAAGAGGTCCTGGTGCAAAAAAGGCTCTTCCTGGATGATCTCCTCGATCTTCTTTCCCTGCAAAAGCTGTTCGCGGGCCCGCCGGCCGACCTGTTCTTGCAGCGAACCCGGCGTCTGCTGGCTGGCAAAAGCGCACATCTGCTGCAAGGAAAATCCGCTGGCCAAGAGCATCCCCAGGTCGTAGCAGACCAGATACTGGCCGTATAGGCCCACTACCGGCCCCAGAATCGGCCAGGCCAGCAGCTGCTTGAAGGAGCGGTAGTCCTGCTTTTTTAGGCAGGCCGCGGCCAAGACCAGCAAAAGCCCGGCCGCCAGCATCAAAATGACCAGCAGCGTCAGCAGCAGATCCCCCTGCCGGGAATTGCTGTCCGCGAATTCCACGGACAGAAATTTCTGCATGAAGACCAAAACCAGGACCATCATTCCGCCCAAAACCGCCGGGTAAGCCAGTTCCGCCTGCAGCTTCTTGATCTGCTCATTTTTCATCCGGCCCAAAACCGTCAGCTGGGTCAGCGACTCCGTCAGCCGCCCCTGGCTCATTGCCATGTTCAGTTGGGTCACCGTCGTCTTGCCAAAGCCCAGGCCGGCCAGCAGGCTGCTCAAGTGCTCACCCTGGCGCATCTGCTGGTCCAGCC
>NZ_BOCG01000314.1 GCF_016587775.1 Lactobacillus nasalidis
GCTGGAGTCGACATTGGCATGGGTAACCGTGTAGCGGCTGCCTTTTTTGACGATGACGCCGTCAACCCGCCGCTTTTTGAGGGCCCGCTTGGCCTTGGCGCTGCTGGAATACTTTTTGACGGAAACGCCTGAGACCTTGTCCAGGTCGGTGACGACTTCCTGTTTGACATTGACGGTGGCCAGGGTCACCTTGACGTCGCTATTGGCCGAAAACATGGTGTTCATCAGCCAGAGGATGATCAAGGGGCCGACGAACATCAGCAGCAGGGTGCGCTTGTCGCGGGCCAGTTCAGTCATGACTTTTTTCGTGATTGTCAAAGTTCTCATATTTCGTTTTCCTCTTGTTGTTCAGCTTTCAAAAATACATCCTCGATCGTGGAGACCTGGTAGTCGGCCTCCAGTTTCTTCGGCGGGTCAAAAGCAATGATCTGCCCGTGCAAAAGCAGGGCAACGCGGTCAGTCAGCTCGGCTTCATCCATGACGTGGGTAGTGACCAGAATGCCGCGGCCCTTGTCGCGCAGGCGGCTCAGTTCGTGCCAGATCTGCCGTCTTAAGGCGGGATCGATGCCGACGGTGGGTTCGTCAAGAATCAAGAGCTTCGGTCTGCCCAAGAGGGCAATTGCCAGGGAAAGCCGCCGCTTCATCCCGCCGGAAAAATTTTTGACCCGCTGGTCCAGGCTTTGCGATAGATCCACGACCTGGGCAACGTGGTCGATTTGGTAGATGATCTCACTGGCCGGGATGCCCTTCATGACCGCGAAAAAGTGCAGGTTCTCCCGGGCGGTCAGCCGGTCGTAAAGGGCATCGGCTTGGGCCATGTAACCCAGCTCGCCCAGGATGTGCCGGTCCGGCATCTGCTTGCCCAGGACCAGGGCCTGGCCGCTGCTGGCCTTTTCCATGCCCAGCATGACCTTGATCATGGTCGACTTGCCGGCCCCGGAAGGACCGATCAAGCCGACGATTTCGCCTCTGCCCAGGTTTAAGCTGATGTCGTTTAAAATTCTGCGTTCACCAAAGTTTTTGTTGAGTTGATCCAGGTGGATCAAGTCTTCTTGTTCATTAGCCATGATTTGCTCCTTGTAGTTTATTTCTCAGGTGGTAAGTGAGTGATCACTTACTTACTAGAAAGAATTATAGTGAGTAATCACTCACTTGGCAAGTCTTTTTTAAAAAAGGGCGCAAAAAAACGCCAAACCTTTTGGTTTGGCGTTGGCTGATTCTTATTTGTCAAATGGCTAGTCCAAGGCTGCCTTGTTGTGACGGACGACCAAGATGTCGCAGTCAGCAGTTCTGGTCACGTATTCGGTAACGCTGCCGATCAAAAGCCGTTCAACGGCATTCAACCCGGTTGCGCCGACAACGATCAGATCGATGTCGTGCTTCTTCGGGAATTCCCGGCTGATGATGGACTTTGGCGAACCAAATTCGATTGAGTAGTGAACTTCCTTGACGCCGCTGTCCAAAGCAGACTGGTAGTACTTTTCCATCTTCTTCTTGGCGTCGTTGGAAACTTGTTCGACCATGGCCGAGTCAAAGCTGGACACGTTTTGGAAGGACCGCGTATCAATTACGTGGAGGATTTCCAAGCTGGCGTTCATGTGCTTGGCAACCATGACGGCTTTCTTGAAAGCAAGGTCAGCTTCTTTTGAGCCGTCGACTGCGACTTGAATGTGTTTGTATTGATATTGTTTAGTCATTTTTGCCACCTCTTCCTATCTCTATTTTACCAAAAAAATGAAAGCATTTTAATAAAATTACTGTTTGTTTTGGGAAACAAGCAGGGCGAAAATGAAAATCACCCCTGAGCCCAGAAAGAGGGTGATCAGGTTGAGATACTTGTTGTCAAAAAAGAGCAGGACGATTCCCAGGATGCTGACTGCCAGCAGGGCCCAGGCGCAGACCGTCATGAGCGTGTGCAGCTTGGGGGAGCTGGAGACGTCAAAGACCAAAAAAGCGCCGTTGCGCCGGTGCCAGAGGTACCAGGCGGTCAGCAGCATGCAGGCGATAAAGAGCGTCATGAAAATACGGATGTAGAGCATCGAATAAACTTTCTAGTTTTCAAAAGCAGTGAAAACATTCTGAATGGCTGTTGTCGGACGCATAAACAAAAAAGCGGCCCCAGGGACCGCTGTTATTGTCTAAGAAAATCCGAGTTGACCAAAGCATAAATGGCGCTTGTTGATCCCGTAAAAAATTCACAAAATCCGGCCCGTCGCGCAGTGAATATGGATTCTGCATGCGCAGCATTCCGATTCAGTAGTTACTGACAGGCCACCACGTCCTTAAGTTTGATCGGTCAACTAATTTACAAATAAGCTTCTGACGATCAACTCAGATCACTTATTATAATATAGAATGTCGGCCCCCTTGTCAAGAGAAAATACAGCGCTTTCACTTTTGCTTGAGACCTTTTTCCTGCATGTCGTGCAGGCGCTGGTACTGGCTCTTGAAGGCGGCCTCAAAGCGGCTTTCGCCCTTAGGTGAGAAATACTGCCGGCCGCGCAGGCGGTCGGGCAGGTAGGCCTGGGCGACCCAGTCGCCAGGATAGTCGTGGGGGTAGAGGTAGCCGTAGCCGTGGCCCAGCTTGCCGGCGCCCTGGTAGTGGGCGTCTTTCAAGCGG
>NZ_BOCG01000315.1 GCF_016587775.1 Lactobacillus nasalidis
TGGTAGCCGCCATAAGAAATCCCGGAGCCGTAGTTGTTGATCGGCACTGAGTGGATCAGGTAGTCGCTGCCGTAGTAGGCCATGTAGTAGCGGGCGCCGACGCCGTCAGATGACATGAAGGACGGGCCATAAGCCGACTTCAGATAGAAGGTGCCCCGCGGCGTGTCGCTTTGATACTTGCCGTTGGTCGTTTCAAAACGTCCGGCTGAAGAGTACATCGTGTAGATGACCTTCTTGCCGCTCATGACGTAAACCCGGTTGCCCAGAATGGACACCCGCAGCCAAACGTTCTTGTACTTGGCCAAGTTCGGGTAAGCCCGCTTTTCACTGGACTTGAAGTAGTAGGCGCCAGTCTTGGCCCGCATGTCAGCCGGGTCGTAGTACGGCGCGTTGGCCGGCTTGTGCAGGACCAGCTTGTAGTGAACCGTGACCTTCACGTTCTTGGTCTTGCTGGTAACCGTCTTGGCCTTGACCTTCGTCGTGCTCCGCTTGTAGCCGGTTATAGCAGGAACCTTATAGCTCTTCCAGCTGCCCTTGGACCACTTCCCGTAGCTCTTCTTTGTCTTCGTGGAAGTCTTAGTCAATTTACCATCCGTATAGGTTTTAGTCGTCGTCGTGGTCGTCGTCACCGTTCTGGACAGCTTGGCCTTCTGCGTGATGGTCTTGTTCTTGCCCGGCCGGTCCAAAACGATCTTCCGCGTCTTGGTCAAGTACTGCTTCTTCGTGCTCTTCTTGACGGAGACCTTGCTGGTCACCACTGAAGTAACCTTGATCGTGACGTCAACCGTGTCGGTTGACTGGTCAGCATAGGTAACAACAACCGTAGCCTTGACCGTACCGGCCTTGGACGTGCTTGGCGCCTGCTTCCAGGCTACACTGGACACGTTCTTGAGGCTTGAAAGGTTGCTGATGGCAGAGCTGGCTGACAAAGTCTGGCCGACTTTGACAGTCAGGCCGCTCTTGGCCGTCGGCGTGTTCTGGCTGGCGTAGCTGGCCACGTTCACCGTAACCGCTACTTCACTGGTCGTGCCATCGGTGTAGGTGATCACGACCGTGGCCGACTTGCTGCCAGCAGTCGAAACATCTGGATTGCTCTTCCAGCTGTAAGTCTGCACGCTCTTTAGGTCAGACTTGTTGCTGATGGCGTCAGAAGCGTCCGGAAGCGTGCCGACCGTCGTAGTCACCGTTTGCCCCTTGGCTTCCTGTTGGTTCAAAGCAGAAGACGAGCTGTCCGTCGTGGTTGACGAATCCGTCGTCTGCGTGCTGGAATCAGTGTCCGCGAAAACGGACTGATTGCCCACGCCAGCGGTCAGCAGGGCCAGTGCTGCCACTGAAAGCATGGTAATGTACTTTGACTTTTTCATAATTCCCTCCAATGTCTAACAGGTGCTCAGGCGCTTCATCAAGCGCGGCATATACGCGGACAGCTGCGTTGGCCGCACAAGGTAGGAAGACTCATACAGATCGTCTCCTGCCTTTGAGTGGCAATAAACTGCAGCTAGTACGCTGGACAGCCGCTGGCCGAACTGGCCGATAAAAGCCGCCGTGATGCCGGCCAAAGTATCGCCCATTCCGCCCGTGGCCATGCCAGGATTGCCGGCCGAATTGCGGTAGATTTCACCTGTAAGGTCATATACGCGCGTTCGATGTGCCTTCAGAACTAGTATAACATTTTTCATTCCGGCGGAAAACAAACGTTCCAAAGCTTCCTGGTTGGCCCGGTCGCCCTGGTCGGCAATCTTAATGCCGCTCAGCCGCTGCCATTCCATTTGGTGCGGCGTCAGCACCAGTTCCCCGGCCCGCATTTCCTTCAACAAGTCCGGTCTTTGGCTGAGCAGGTCCAGGGCACTGGCGTCAAAAACAACCGCCTGGTCCGGCTCAGCGCTGCGGCAGACCAGGTCAAGGATCCGCCAGGCCAGCTCGTCTGTTCCCAGACCCGGTCCGCACAAAATCACATTGGCGCTTGCGAGCTGGTCTTTTAAAGAATCCGCTGAATAATCGATTGCCGCGGCTTCCGGCAGGCGGGCATGCAGCGCGGTAAAATTAACCGGATCCGTAGCCACCGTCGTCAAACCAGCGCCGGCGCTGACTGCAGCCTCGGCAGCCATGA
>NZ_BOCG01000316.1 GCF_016587775.1 Lactobacillus nasalidis
GCTGGGGCGGCCTGCTGGTCCAGGAATACGCCGTCAAGTACGGCGACCACCTCAAGGGGGCCATCATCTCCTCCATGGTTGACGACATCGACGAATACGTGGCCGCCGTCAACCGCCGCCGGCAAGAAGTCCTGCCGCAGACGGAAATCGACTTCATGCACGAATGCGAGGCAAAAGGCGACTACGCCAACCAGCGCTACCAAGAAGACGTGCAGATTTTGAACATCAACTTCGTTGACCGCAAGCAGCCTTCCAAGCTCTACCACCTGGGCGACTTGGGCGGCACGGCCGTCTACAACGCCTTCCAGGGCGACAACGAGTTCGTCATCACCGGCAAATTGAAGGACTGGCACTTCAGAAGCCAGCTGCCGAAGATCAAGGTGCCGACCCTGCTGACTTTCGGGGAAGTGGAAACCATGCCGCTGGAAACAGCAAGAACCATGCAGAAGCTGATCCCGAACTCCCGCCTGGTCACTACTCCTGACGGGGGCCACCACCACATGGTCGACAATCCGGACGTCTACTACAAGCACCTGGCTGACTTCATCAAGGAAGTCGAAGCCGGCACTTTCCAAGGCGAATAAGGCTGAAAGTCCCTTTGCGGGGACTTTTTCCTTTGTAAAGCAATTCTTAATCTTTTGTAAAAGATCCAAGTTGTAAAAGGCTTCTTTCTTTAGCTTTTGCCCTTTTTCAAGTAAAATAGGCTCAGACTATTCAGAAGCAATTAGGAGGCACAAATTTGACAATCGGTAAAGAATTACAAAAACAGCGCCGCGCCAAGCAGCTCAGCCTGGAAGCCGTTAGTCAAACTCTGCGGGTCGACCAGGCGACTCTGCAAAAGATCGAAGCCGATGATTTTCAAGGCTTAAACCCGGTCCTGGTCAGAAGCTGCATCCGGCAATATGCCAGTCTGCTGGGGTTAGACGGGGCCAAGCTCTTGGACCAGTTCACTGAGCCGGCCGCTGCCGGCAAGGACGCGCCGCAGGCCGCCAAACCGGTCCAGCCTGTTCAGCCGGCCAAAAAGCCGGCCGCCGCGGTCCGGGCCGACAAGCCAGCCGCCAGCCAGCAAGACAGCGCGGCCAACAAGGCCAAGGAGATTTTGAACAAGAGCAAGCTGCCGCACGGCTTCAAGGCAATTTTCAAATTCTTTGACGCCATCAACCTGGACAAGCTCATGAAGCTCGGGATCTGGGTGATTTTAGGCCTGGCCGCGGTCGGCTCCGTGGCCGGCGGCTTCAGCGCCCTGGCTTCCAAGGCTTCCAGCGACCAGTCAAGCTCCAGCAGCTCGTCTGCTTCCAGCTCAAGCAAGTCCGCGCCAGCTGCTTCCAGCAAGCCGGCTG
>NZ_BOCG01000317.1 GCF_016587775.1 Lactobacillus nasalidis
CCAAGGCCAATCAGGAAACCGTGGCTCACAGCCGCCAGGAAAGCGAAGAGCTTTGGGGCCAGCTTTTCAAGGAAGCCATCAAGCTGTCGAAACTGACCTTTAACATGGACAAGAATCTGTAAAAAATGCACTGCAGCCGCAGTGCTTTTTTGCTGAGCGGAGAAACTTTCAGCCAGGTGAACTTTTTGTTATACTGGTACAAGGTGAGACAGATGGATGAATTGAGCAAAAATGAAGCCATGGGTGACCTTTACGCCTTGTACGGCGCCTTGCTTACCCAAGGACAGCAAGATTATTTTGAAGATTATTATTACAATGACCTCTCTTTAGGAGAGATTGCCGACAACCGGCAGGTCTCAAGACAGGCTGTTTACGACAACCTGCGGCGCAGCTCCAAGGCTCTTGAAAAATACGAAGCCAAGCTGCACCTGCTGGCCAGCTACAACCAGCTGGAAGAGGGCATCAGCCGGGCCTTGAACAGCCTGCTGGCTGAGGACCAGGAAGCGGCAAAGCTGCAGCTTGAGGAATTGCTGCAGGTAATTAGAGGAGAATAAGATGGCATTTGAGAATTTAAGCGAACGTTTGCAGAAGGCTCTGCGCAATTTGACGGGGAAAGGGAAGATCTCTGAAGAAGACATCAACGCTGCTTCAAGAGAAATCCGCCTGGCCCTGCTGGAAGCCGACGTCAACTTCAAGGTCGTAAAGGACTTTATCAAGACGATCAAGAAGCGGGCCCTGGGCCAGGAAGTTCAGGAATCACTGACTCCGGGCCAGCAGGTCATCAAGATCGTCAACGAAGAACTGACCAAGATGATGGGCGAGGAAGCCGTCAGCTTAAACAAGTCGCCGCATATCCCGACGGTCATCATGATGGTTGGTCTGCAAGGTACCGGTAAGACCACGACGGTCGGCAAGCTGGCCTACCGCTTGATGAAGGAAGAAAAAGCCCGGCCTTTCCTGATCGCCGGTGACATCTACCGGCCGGCTGCCATCGACCAGCTCAAGCAGATCGGGGCAGACTTGAACGTGCCGGTTTACAGTGACCCGGATGAAAAGAACGTGGCCAAGATCGTTGAAGACGGTTTGGCTGAAGCCGCCGTGCACAGAAACGACTACGTAATCATCGACACGGCCGGGCGGCTGGAAATCGATGAACCGCTGATGCAGGAGCTGGAAGAAGTCAAGGCTGTCAGTCATCCGGACAACATCCTGCTGGTGGTTGACTCCATGACTGGTCAAGCTGCTGCTGATGTGGCCAAGACCTTCAATGAACGTCTGGACGTCACCGGGATCGTCTTGACCAAGCTGGATGGTGACACCCGTGGTGGGGCCGCCTTGTCGATCAGAGCCATGACCGGCAAGCCAATCCTGTTTACTGGTCAAGGGGAAAAGCTGACTGACCTCGAAGTCTTCCACCCTGACCGGATGGCTTCCCGGATTTTGGGCATGGGCGACATGCTGACCTTGATCGAAAAGGCTCAGCAGGACTACGATGCCAAGCAGGCTGAAAAAGTTGCCCAGAAGATGCGAGAAAACACCTTCGACTTCAACGACTTTATCGACCAGTTGGAGCAAGTGCAAAAGATGGGGCCGCTGGATGAAATCATGAAGATGATTCCAGGGATGGCCAACAACCCGCAACTGAAGAACTTCTCCATCGATGAGAAGCAGATCGCGCATACCAAAGCGATCGTTTATTCAATGACTCCGGCGGAAAGAGAAGACGAAAGCCTGCTCAATCCGAGCCGGCGCCGGCGGATCGCGGCCGGCAGCGGGGTGCCGATTGTGGAAGTCAACCGGATGATCAAGGAGTTCAAGACTGCCAAGGATATGATGTCCAAGGTAACCAAGGGCAACTTCAAGGATCTGGAGAACCTTCCGGGCATGAACAGCCCGATGGCCAAGATGGCCATGCGGCGGATGGGCAAGAGCTTCAAGAAGAAGAAAGCCAAGCGCTTGAAGAAGGTCAAGCGTTTCCACTCATAAAAAAGCAAAAAAAAGCAGCCTGTTAAGGAAAAATACTTTACAGGCTGCTTTTAGCGTGTTATAGTATAACTATTGAAATTTAGGAGGACTAATTAATGTCAGTTAAGATTCGTATGCGCCGCATGGGTGCCAAGAGAAAGCCATTTTACCGGATTGTTGTAGCAGATTCACGTGCACCTCGTGACGGCCGCTTCATCGAAGAAGTTGGTTACTACAACCCAGTTTCACAACCAAAGGAACTGAAGCTTGACGAAGACAAGATCTTCGAATGGCTGAAGAAGGGCGCACAACCTTCAGACACTGTTCGTTCACTTCTTTCAGGCGCAGGCTTGATGGCTAAGTTGCACGACGAAAAGTACAACAAATAATTGGAAAAGGTTTGGGGCACTAGCTTCAAACTTTTTTTATGCTAAAAGGAAAAAACTATGAATTACTACAACGTTGGCAAAATCGTCGCGACCCACGGCTTGAAGGGTGAAGTCAAGGTAGCGCTGACGACTGATTTTCCTGAAGACCGCTTTAAGGAAGGCTCGCGCCTTTACCTGGGCCGGGAGCACCGGGAGGTGACGGTCGCTTCTGGCCGGCCGTTCAAGCAGTTTTGGCTGGTCACTTTTGCTGAAATTACCGATATTGACCAGGCAGAAAAACTCAAGGGCACGGAAATCACGGTCAGTGAAGAAGACCAGGGCGAATTGCCCGACGGCGTCTACTACTACCGGGACCTGCTGGGCTGCCGGGTCGTCGATGACGCAAGCGGCGAGTTGATCGGCGAACTGACTGACATTGAGGCTCCAGGCGCCAATGACATCTGGGAAGTTACTGAGCAGAGCGGCAAGAGCTTCTGGATCCCTTATATTCCGGAGGTTGTCAAGAGCGTGGACATCGCTGAAAAGGAAGTTCGCGTCGAACTGATGGAGGGACTGAGATAGTGAATATCAATGTGTTGACCCTGTTTCCGGAAATGTTCACTCCCCTGCAGGTTTCCCTGCTGGGCCGGGGACAAGAAGACGGCAAGTGGAAGCTGAACCTGGTCAATTTCCGGGATTTTTCCGACCGTCCCCACAAATCCGTTGACGATACGCCCTATGGCGGCGGTGCCGGGATGGTCTTGCAGATTATGCCGATCAAGGCCGCTTTGGAATCTCTGGAAAACAAGGGCAAGGTCATCATCACGGCCCCGCAGGGGCGGACTTTCAACGAGCAGCTGGCTCAGGAATGGTCCAAGGAAGAAAACCTGACCTTTATCTGCGGGCACTTTGAGGGCTTTGACCAGCGCGTTTATGACCTGGCAGACGAAACGGTCTCAATCGGCGACTATGTGCTGACCGGGGGAGAATTGCCGACCATGAGCATGATTGATGCTACGGTCCGTCTGCTGCCGGGAATCCTCGGCAATGCCATGTCGGCGGTTGAAGAATCATTCTCTGACGGCCTTTTGGAATACCCGCAGTACA
>NZ_BOCG01000318.1 GCF_016587775.1 Lactobacillus nasalidis
GTAGCCTGGTACGGTCGGAGTTGGCTCGTTTGGAGTCACCTTGGTTGGGTCATCTGGGTCATTCTCGTAAGTCGGCGTATCTGCACCTGGAATTGGCGTGTTGTTTTCATCTACAGGGATGATCTTACCGACCTTCTTGTAAGTGAAGACAGCAGTCTTGTCACTTTCATCGAAAGTACCAGTGGTATCAGTCGTATTAACCAAAACGTAGCCGGTGACCACCATGGCATCGCTCGTTACATCGTAGCTGTCACCAGTCTTGTACTCAGTCCCCTTCGTTACGCTCGGTGACAGTTCATTGCCATCTTCGTCGACAAACTTTTCAGTCAGACCATACTTGTTCTGAATGTAAACAACAAGAGTGTCCTTTGCAGGATCTTCTGGAGTTACCGTGTCACCGACATTGTTGTTCTTCGGCTTGTAGCCGTCAACATTTGGAACAGTTGGGTCAAGAACCTTGGTTGGGTCTGTTGGATCTGTCGTGTAAGTTGGCGTGTCGACACCTGGGATTTGGTTGCCGTCTTCGTCAACTGGGATCAACTTGCCGTTTGGAGTGTAAGTTACCGTTGTTTCGACGTCTGGGTTGTCTGGTGTTGCAGTTAAGCTGCCGGCAGTCTTTACGTCTGCGTGGTAGCCGTCAACCACTGGAGTATCGACAGCTTCGAAAGTCTTGGTGCCAGTCCAGTCAGTATATGACAATACTTCACCAGTTACCTTGTCGATCGTGACAGTCCGAGTGAAGGCATCCTTCTGAGTAACAACATTGTCTGCAGGAGTGTCGTCGCCTGCACCAACATAGTGGATGGTTTGGCTTGCATTCTTAACCAGGTTGCTCCGGTCAGTTTCACTTGAGTAAACCGGGCTGTTAGGGTCATTAGGATTGATCTTGTCACCTGGAGTTACTGGATCATCTGGCGTTACAGTAGTAGTTTGGTGGCCGTAGTAAACTTTCTCCGTCACGTCGGTAGTGTCGCCACTGACCGTTACTTTATCTACTGAGGCTCTGTCAGGAGCAGTGTAGCCATAGTCAGACAAATCGGCTGAATCCTGTTGCGCCCATTCTCCAGTCGTCCAGTTCTCAGCAAGAGTATAACTTGATCCGTCATCTGAAACCGTACCATAACCGATACGCGTACCCTTGTCGTCATAAATTGCTGACGCATTCAGAGTAGCAGTCTGGGTTACCGATGACTCAAGTGTTGACGGAATTGCTTCACCTGTCACACTGTCATAGTATTCGATCGTCCGCGTAACGGTCTTGCTTTCTGTTTCAGTATGATAGGTTACCTGTTCGTAAACGAAGTAGACATCGTTTACGGTGTTGGAGTTGATCGTCCCCTTAACATCAGACGGAGTCGTGTTGTAGGTAAATCCGTTAATGGTCGTCGTGCCGGCAGTGCCCAGAGACTTGTCAGATTTAACGTAACGGTAAGTCTTGCCATTAACCGTGATCGTGTCTGGGTGGTAGCTTGAGCCAGTAACATCATATGAAGTATTGTTGTTGGAATTTTCATACGCGGTTACTGGGGCTTGAATTGCAGTCCCATCACTGGTTACGTAATTGATGCGCACTTGACCTTGCGGAGCGTAGTAGTAATCAATTGTCTCTTGGCCCAGAGTTAAGCGGTTGTTCAGAAGCCAGTTCGTGGTGAAATTATTCCAGCCAGTCAGTTGATCATCCGTAAAGCCAGCTGCTATCAACTCATTATAGCCATCCGGATTGCCATCATAACCTGTTCTATTAAGGTTGACAGTATAGGCGCCACCTTTTACAGTCACCCCATTATAGGTTACTTCATTATTCCCAAGCACTGAAATCTCGCCTGGTTTTAACTCTTCGGTGCTAAAAATCGTTTTCCAAATGTCAGAGTTATTAATATCGCTAAGACTTGCACCAGCCTTGGCTACCCGCATTTCAATCCGGCATGTCCCGTCAGTAGCTGTAACCACTTCAACCCGAGCAATCTGTAAAACTGGATTGTCTGCTGTACCTGACAAGTTTTTGTTGCCAGTGATGTATACGTCACCGACTTTGTAGCTTCTTGCAAGTGTTCCGCTGGCAGACGAAGGAGCCGACGTCAATTCAAGACCGGTAAAGCTCCGTTCACCAGAGGCCGTATATTCATAGCCTATTCTCCCGGTTTCATCATAGGTTGCCAAAACGACATTGTTTCCAGCAGCATCCGTAGCGATGTAGCGCGTTTCCACCGTGCTGGCAATCGGATAATCAAAACCGATACCCGTGGCTTGCGTAATTTTAGATGGGTTTGCCGGTTCATACTCGTTAACCGAGTACCAAGTCCCAAGATTGGAAATAAAGTAAATCCCCTTGGATTCTACACCGTTTGTAACTGACGTAGTATACGAATACGTATAGTAAGTATTAGCACTCGTGTTCTGCAAGTAGCCGACTCTTATATTAGAATCGCCAGGTACAGAAGTTGTTTCCCAAAGGACACTGTCAGTATCTGCATCAACCAACTGGATGTAGATTGAGTCATTGTAGACACCGTTGTTTCCATTCTTATCTACTGAAACACGGATGTAGTAGTTGGTGTTGTATTCTTGATTGTAGCTGGTCAAGTCGGAAGCAGTTACCGGGCCTAGACTCAGAATCCCAAACGTATAACGCCCTTCAGTAGGATCGGCTTTGTAGCCCGATGGGATCCGAGTCTGATCTGCAGTAATACTTGCCCCATTAGCATCGCTCATCCCTGGAGTAACGTCGCTGTCGGTCAAACCAGCGGCTGTTCCTTCATCAGTAATCTTACCCTCAGAAATAAGCGCATCATCAGTAGTTGATGAAGCGGCAGCAACAGCTGATGTATCAGTCGATGATGAGTCAGTTGTTGACGTGTTAGTAGCAGCTGACGAATCAGTCGTTGACGTGCTATCAGCAGTTGATGAGTCGGTTGTTGACGTGCTGGTAGCGGTTGATGAGTCAGTCATTGACGTGCTATCAGCAGCTGACGAATCAGTCGTTGACGTGCTATCAGCAGTTGATGAGTCGGTCGTTGACGTGTTATCAGCAGTTGATGAGTCGGTTGTTGACGTGCTGGTAGCGGTTGATGAGTCAGTCATTGACGTACTAGTAGCGGCTGATGAGTCAGTCGTTGACGTGCTATCAGCAGTTGATGAGTCGGTCGTTGACGTGTTATCAGCAGTTGATGAGTCGGTCGTTGACGTGTTATCAACAGTTGATAAGTCGGTCGTTGACGTGTTATCAGCAGTTGATGAGTCGGTCGTTGACGTGTTATCAGCAGTTGATGAGTCGGTTGTTGACGTGCTGGTAGCAGTCGACGCAGTAGTAGCTGTTGCCACGGTCTGATCCGTTGTATCGGCTGATACAGGATTAGCTCCGGCATAAGTCAAGAAAGACAGTCCTAGCAGTACAGAAGCAGCACCAAAGCTAAACTTTCTGATACTAAACCGCTGCTTCGAGTCGCTCATTTTCTGCTCTTGAAGGCGACGATTATTTTTTGATACCATTTCCTATACCTCATAAAAACACAATAGACATTCCGCCCTAGTCGGAATCGAAACACAGCAATCGGTTCATTCACTTATACTTTTCACACATATTTGACTACAAAGTCCAGGCATCCCTCTCCAATCTTAGTAATTTACAACTGAACCATTTTCAAAAATTAGGATAATTAACTATATTTTTAGTCAATCAGCACTGTTTTCTTGACTGGCGAAAATAAGTTTTTGCCTATCCTATTGTATTTATTTTATCCTATTTTGACGATTTTGTTAACCGCTTACATAACGGCTGTTATTGTAAAATTTAGGCAAAATAAAAATCCGCAAATCTATCAAATTGCGGATTCATAAACTTTAAGATGCGTGAGTCATAATAAAATCGAACATCCGGGTTGGCAAAACCGTGTGCGCGAAAACCAACGGCTTGGCCCCGAAGCCAATCAAGTAGCGCGGACGCGGCCGGCGGGCGTTCACTGCCCGGCTGATGGCCCGGGTAACCACCTTCGGATCGCTCATCATGTTGCCGCTGTACTGCTTGTGCATCCCTGCCGAAACCCGGTTGGCGGTCTCTTCATAAGCTCCACCCTTGGCTGATTCTGCCAAGTGGTCAGCCGCGATGTGTCCCCAGTTGGTCTTGATGCCGCCTGGCTCGATCAATACGACGTTGATCCCAAACTGCTTGGTTTCCATCCGCAGGGCATCGCTGAAAGCTTCAACCGCGTACTTGGTTGCGTGGTACCAGCCGCCCATGAAGGAAACAATCCGGCCACCCATGGAAGAAATGTTGATGATCGTTCCTGAATGCTGAGCCCGCATGTACGGCAAAGCTGCCTTGGTCAAAGCTGCCATGCCGAAAAGGTTCACGTCAAACTGCCGCTTGGCTTCCGTCAAGTCAACGTCCTCAATAGCGCCGTAGCTGCCGTAGCCGGCGTTGTTGATCAAAACGTCCAGCCGGCCTTCTCTTTGAACGATCTCTTCAACCGTTTCTTTGCAGGAGCTCTCGTCAGTCACGTCCAGATGCAGCGGCGTTACCCCGTATTCCTTCAAGGAAGCCATCTTTTCCACCCGGCGTGCTGCCCCGTAAACCTTGTTGCCCTGCCCAGCCAGTTCCTTGGCTGCTTCATAACCCATCCCGCTGCTGGCACCAGTGATCAAAATAACCTTCTTTTCCATGTTCTTTACCTTGCTTTCTCTTGTTTTGTTTTCTTCTCTTGATTTGTTGATTACAGTATATCTGCGCAAAGGCAAAAACAGAACATCACTAGATGCCAGGCTAAAATCAATTCGTGCCATTCAGACGCTTTCGGCCGCCTGCCTGGTCTGCCGGCGGTAGGAAGTCGGCGACAGGCCCTTTTTGGCGGTAAAAATCCTGGTCAGTTTCTTTCCCACTCAGTATATTTCTAACTTTTTCAAAATTATTCAAAACAAGAAAAAAGCCTGTCACCCTGGGCTTTCTCAAGCTTGGATGACAGACTTCTTCAGAACTGTTTGATGTGATTAATGCCAATTATTGGAATCGAACCAACGACCTTCTCTTTACGAGGGAGATGCTCTACCAACTGAGCTAAATTGGCAATTTATCAACTCTTTCATTATAGCAAACAATCCGTTTTTGTCAAAAAAGTTTTCGCCTTTTTTCTAAAAAATTGCCAGCAAAAAAAGCGGCCCAAGCCGCTTTTCTTCTGTCTATTTCTTAATAACCGTGATCTCGCCGACCCGCATGATCCCTTCATAGACCTGCACGTCGCTTCCGTCATAGAGGTTCTTGTAGATCCCTTCCGGCAGCTTGGTCGGAAGCACCTGCTTCTTGCCGGTCGTGTTGAAAATCCCGATCAGCTGTTCTTCTTCATCGCCTTCACCAAGACTGTGGACGGCTTCTAAGACGCCTTTTCTGACTTCTTTAGCTTCATAGCCGCCCTTGGCCATGATCGGCAGGCGCTTGATTTCATGCATCTTCTTCAGCAGACCAGTCAAATCCAGGTCGCCGCTCCAGTCAACCGGGTCCTTGTCAAAGAGGGTCACGTGGTGAGCATCCCCCTTTTCTTCCCCGTTGTAGACCAGCATGGCCCCCTTCATGAAGTAGACGAAGGCCGTCATTGCCCGCAAAGCCGCCGGATCATCGATCATCCCGTGGGCCCGCAATACGTCGTGGTTTTCCAAAAAGTGCGCCTTGACGTAGTTTTCCGGGTAAATCCCTTCTTGCCGGTTAAGGCCGGCAAGGTAATCAGTCAGGTCCTTTTGCCCCAAAAGCGCGGCCCGCAGGTCAGCGTAGATGTCATAGTCATAAGTCATGTCAAAAGCCTGGTAGAGCTCAGAATCTGATCCGCCGACTGCCCCCTTGCTTCTCAAGAAGCGGATGAAGCCCGGGTCACCGGATTCCGCCAGCCAGATGGCCCCTGGCCGCACCTTGGCCACTTCTTCTCTGGCGTACTTCCAGAAGTCCACCGGCACCATCGGCGCCACGTCGCAGCGGAAGCCGTCCACGTACTTGGCCCACATGACCAAGGTCTCTGCCTGGTACTTCCACAAGTCCTTGTGCCTGTAGTCTAAGTCGATAACGTCGCTCCAGTCGCCCACCTTGTTGCCGAAGCTGCCGTCTTTCTTGTGGTAGAACCAGTCCGGGTGCTCCTTGGCCAAGACTGAGTCCGGTGAAGTGTGGTTGTAGACGCAGTCGATGATGATCTTCATCCCTTTGGCGTGAACATCGTCACACAGGCGCTTGAAGTCTTCCATAGTGCCATATTCCGGATTGATGGCCCGGTAGTCGGAAATCGCGTATGGTGAACCCAGGCTCCCCTTTCGCTTCTCTTTTCCTGACGGCTGGATCGGCAGAAGCCAGATGATGTCCGTCCCCAGGTCCTTGATCCGGTCCAGATCCTTCCGGACCCCTTCAAAGTTGCCCTCTGGCGAGTAGTTTCTTACAAAAATGCTGTAAATTGTCTGATTGCGCAAGTCGATCTTAGTATCGCTAGCCATTTTTTCCTCCTTGGCCTATGGCCACTTTTTTCTCACCTCTCTATCTTAGCGGTTTTACAAAGCGCTTTCACATTTTCTGGTCATGTTACCGGTAACTGTTTTAAAAAAAGTCCACTAGATTTAGTAGTATGGTTAGCGTTTCCAGCCCAAGATCTTGAAAATTTCGGCTTGTCCTTACATTGCTGACATGGTATCCTTAACACATCGAATGATATTGACCCTATTTAATAATATTGTTCGTGTATTGTCTAAAAGTCCAAAGATTTATAAGGAGAATATCTGAACAATGAAGACTAATCGTTACATTGTTGCTTTGGCGGGGGTCATGCTGCATCTGATGATCGGCTCAGTATACGCTTGGAGCGTCTACACTAAGCCAATCGCGGCACAGACCGGCTGGAGCGAATCATCAGTTGCATTTGCATTTAGTTTGGCCATCTTCTTCCTGGGGATGTCCGCGGCTTTCATGGGCCGCCTGGTTGAAAAATTCGGCCCGACCTTGACCGGGACTGTTTCCGCCATCCTTTACGGGAGCGGGATCGCCTTGACTGGCCTGGCTGTTCAAAGCCAGCAGCTCTGGCTCTTGTACGCTTCATACGGCGTCATCGCTGGTCTGGGCCTGGGTGCCGGCTACGTCACCCCGATCTCAACCATCATCAAGTGGTTCCCGGACAGACGTGGTTTGGCTACTGGCCTTGCCATCATGGGCTTCGGCTTTGCCGCTCTTTTAACCAGCCCGATCGCCCAATTCCTGATGTCAAGTGTCGGCTTGGCGGGTACCTTCTACATCTTGGGGGCCGGCTACTTCTTGGTTATGATCGTATCTGCCCAGTTTATTAAGCGGCCAACGGCTGAAGACCTGGCCAACTTCAAGAGCGAAGACAAGGAAGCTGTTTCCTTGACTGGCGGTTTGCAAATGACGGCCAACCAGGCACTGAAGACCAAGACCTTCTACCTGCTCTGGTTCATGTTCTTTATCAGCATCACCTGCGGGATTGCCCTGGTCTCCGCTGCTTCACCAATGGCCCAGGAACTGACTGGGATGAGCCCGGCTACTGCCGCTGTCATGGTCGGCATCATCGGCCTCTTCAACGGCTTCGGCCGTCTGGTTTGGGCAACCTTGTCCGACTACATCGGCCGACCTTTGACCTACAGCTTGATTTTTGTCGTTGACATGGCCATGTTCGTGATCTTGATCTTCACCCACTCCCCATTCATCTTCGCTGTAGCCCTCAGCCTTTTGATGTCCTGCTACGGGGCCGGCTTCTCAGTTATCCCGGCTTACCTGGGCGACGTCTTCGGCACGAAAGAACTTGGCGCCATCCACGGGTCCATCTTGACTGCCTGGGCAGCGGCCGGCATGATTGGCCCGCTCCTGCTCTCCTTCACCCACGAAGTTTTGCAGAGCTACTACATCACCCTGGCCGCCTTCATCGTCCTGGCTGGCCTGGCTCTCTGCGTCTCCTTCCTGGTTCAGCGGGAATTTGCCAAGCTGACCGACCTGGCTGACGAATTAGATTAATGAATTTTCAAGTTCCTGCTTAGGCGGGAACTTTTTCTTTCCCCCGCGAGCTTTTAAGCAGGCTAAAGGCTATAATATTATCGAAGAGAGATTGATGAGGGGGAAAAACATGATGCTTCCAAGCAAGCTGCGCGACCTGCGCAAGAAGCATGGCTTAAGCCAAAAAGAATTAGCAGAAAAATTAATGACCACGCAAGCCAAAGTGGCCAGCTGGGAAAACGGCGACAGCGTGCCCGATATCTCCTATATCGCCAAGCTGGCGGTTTTGTACGACGTGTCTGCCGACTACCTGCTGAAAGACGACAAGCAAGAGGGCCAGACCATCGAACCAGGCGAAGACATGGACCGGCCAAATAAGAAGGATGCTGATCCCAAGCGCATCGGCAGGATCAACAGCATCTACTGGACCATCGTCATCGCTGTCTACCTGCTGGCCAGCATTGCGACCGGCCGCTGGGCCACCAGCTGGGTCCTCTTTATCTTGGGGGGCGCCATCTGGCTCATCGGGGCCGGCTTTCACTGGATCAATTCGACTAAATAAGAAAGGAGCTGCTTCTTAAATAGAAGGCAGCTCCTTTTGCTTTTTATAAATGGTTGGTTGACATGATATAAAAGATAAGCACGGCCGCAATAATAATGGTAATTACCAAAGCCAAAACACTGGCTACTACAAAATTCAGACCATGCTTAGTAAATGTCATTAGAAGAATATCAGCTAGAAACATACCAGCAATTATTACAATCCAATTAGCTATGCTTGCATAGCCAAGATGAGAAAGTAGCAGAATCACTGGTAACGATGCAACCAGGCAAACTACGATTGCCCAATAAATCTTCGGTGGGTACATATGGGACAAGCGTTCCTGCATCTTCTTCATTCTTACTCACCCCTTATTTGTATTGATAACGCCAACCAGCATATTTCCAATGTCTAATCTTATAAACACGCCCAACTTTATATGTTTTCTGAATATTTAACACAACAAATTACTTCCTTTCTCTTTTTCACTATAACGCCATATATCTCGTTTGTTAAGTCATTTTAGAAAAGAATTAGCAGTAAGAAATTATTGTATTTTATATGATCAAAGTTTATCGCCTATTGATCATCATTTTCCCCGAACCTGATACAATTAAGGCAAAACACTTCAGAAAGCGGGAAAAACATGCTGAAAGACGGCCTTTACGAACAAATCATCAACCAGGAAATCCTGGACCAGCTGGAAAAACTTGACCCAGAGACCACGGATTATCAACTGGAAAATCTGGACGCTGATGACGCCCGCAAGCTCTTGACCATCTACCTCTCCCAGGTCATCCGGTCAGGCCTGCACTATCTGCGCGACAGCTTCAAATCCGGTGAAGATAAATCCGCCCTCACAGCCCAGATCCGCCTGGCCAATTCCATCGTCGATCAAGTCGCCCAGCACACCGACGAAGCCGACTACGAGGACCTGCAGATCCTGGAAAAGGGCGAAGTCCTGACCTCCATCTACCACAAGCTGACCCGGTCCCAGAAGATTACTCCCATCCGGCCCCAGACTTCCATAGTTGAAAATGCCCTTTTTACCGGCAGTAAAAATGAGCCCAGCATGCTCAGCGAAATCAAGAAGGAGATCGCCTCTTCCGACCAGGTCGACTTGCTCGTTTCCTTTATTAAGTGGTCGGCCATCCGCCCCCTTTTAGGAGATTTGGAAGCTTTTTGCCAAAAAGCCGGCCACCAGCTGCGGGTGATCGCGACAACCTATACCCAAGCAACTGACTACAAGGCTATCCTGACCTTGAGCCAGCTGCCCAACACTACAGTCAAGATCAACTACGAAACCGACCACGCCCGCCTGCATGCCAAATCCTACCTTTTCAAAAGAGAGACCGGCTTCTCCACCGCCTACATCGGTTCCTCCAACCTCTCCAGCGCTGCCTTGACTACGGGTCTTGAATGGAATGTCAAGGTCACTGAGCAGGAGTCTTTTGACATTGTCAATAAATTTGCCGTCTCCTTTGAGAGCTACTGGAACGACCCCTCTTTTGAAACTTTTGACCCGGATAAGGAAGACTGCCGGAAGAAACTGCAGACAGAACTGAACCGGCATAAGGAAAATACTTTCCACCTGGAGGCCACTATCCGTCCCTACAACTACCAGCAGGAGATCCTAGACCGGCTCCAGGCTGAGCGGGAAGTTTACGGCCATTATAAAAATCTCCTCGTGGCCGCCACCGGGGTGGGGAAAACCGTCATCGCCGCCTTTGACTTCAAGCGCTACTTGGCAGAACATCCCGACGCGCGTCTGCTCTTCGTCGCTCACCGGCAGGAAATCCTGGAGCAGAGCCTGCAGAAATTCCGCGAGGTCCTCAACGACTTCAACTTTGGCCACTTGCTGGTCGGCCAGTACAAGACCGACGATGTCAGCCAGCTTTTCGTCTCCATCCAGTCCTTCAATTCAGAAAAAATGGCCGACCTGCTGCCCAGTGACTATTACGATTTCATCATCGTCGACGAATTCCACCACGCCGCGGCCAAGTCCTACCAAAAGCTGCTCAGCCACTTCAAGCCCAAGATCCTTCTGGGCTTGACCGCCACCCCCGACCGGATGGACGGGCAGGATATCTTGCAGTACTTTGATGGCAATATCGCCGCCGAAATGCTGTTAGGCGAAGCTATCGACCGCCAGCTCCTCTGCCCCTTCCAGTATTTCGGGGTCACCGACAATGTTGACTACTCCGGCATGAAATGGAGCCGGGGCCAATACGAGGTCAGTGAACTGGAAAATGTCTATACGGCTAACGATGCCCGGGCCAAGTTGATTTTGCGCAGCCTGGACAAGTACAGCAACAATTTAGAAGATATCAAGGGCCTGGGCTTCTGCGTCAGCGTCAAGCACGCCGAATTCATGGCCGCTGCCTTCAACCAGGCCGGCATCCCTTCCGCTGCTTTGTCTGGCCAGACTGCCCAGGCTGACCGCCAGCAGGCTAAAGAGGATTTGACCTCCGGCAAGCTTAAGTTTATTTTTGTCGTTGACCTTTATAATGAAGGGGTCGACATCCCAGCCGTCAATACCATCCTCTTTTTGCGGCCGACCCAGAGTCCGACCATCTTTCTCCAGCAGCTGGGCCGGGATCTGCGGCTCAGTCCTGGCAAAGACTGCCTGACGGTTTTGGACTTTATCGGCCAGGCCAACCGCCACTACAACTACCAGGCCAAGTTCAAGGCCCTGACCGGGCCAGGCCACGCCCTGCCATATGAAATCCGCGAGGACTTCCCCCACCTGCCGGCGGCCTGCTATCTGGAGCTTGAGCCCGTTGCCAAAAAGTACATCCTGGCCAACCTCAAGCAAAACGCCGCCAACAAAAACGGCCTCACCCAGCGGGTGAAGACTTTTACCCAAGACACGGGCCTGGAGTTGAATCTGGCCAACTTCCTCAAGTCTTATGACTTGAGTCTTTATGACTTTTACCAAAGCAGCGGGGCCCGGTCGCTCTTTCGCTTGAAGAAGTGGGCCGGGTTGGTCAAGGACGACCGGGATGTGGACAACCAGGTCTACCAGAAGTTCAGCAGCTTTTTCCACATTGATTCCAAAAAGCTCCTCGACTACTGGCTGGACTACCTGGAGGCGCCTAAAGAAGCGGCTGACGAAAATGAACGCTTGATGCTGGGGATGCTCTACTACAGCTTCTACAAGAAAAAGCCGGCCCAAATGGGCTTTAAGAACCTGCATGAAGGGATCGGTGCCTTCTTAAAGGAAGACTTCGTCAAAGACGAGCTGGTGGAAGTCCTCCGCTACCGGCTGGGCCAGTTGACCGTCCTGCCGGAAGCTAACGAATATCCCTTCACCTGCCCCCTGGAAGTCCACTGCCACTACAACATCAACCAGATCATGGCGGCCTTTGACTACTTCAACCAGGACCAGTCCCCGGAATTCCGGGAGGGGGTCAAGTACTTCGCCGATAAAAAGACGGATATCTTCCTTATTAATCTGAACAAGAGCGAAAAAGACTTCTCCCCGTCAACCATGTACGAGGACTACGCCATCAACGCCCAGCTTTTCCACTGGCAAAGCCAGAGCCAGGACCGGGTCGCCAGCCCCAAGATCCAGCGCTACATCCACCAGGGCGAGACCGGCAACATGATCTCCCTTTTTGTCAGAGAGTTCAAAAAGCAGGGAAATTATACAGCTCCTTATACTTTTTTAGGCAACGCTGATTATGTTTCAAGCGAAGGCGAGCGGCCGGTTTCCTTTATCTGGCGGCTCCATCAGGCAATCCCGGCCAGTCTTTTGGCCAAGGCCAACAAGGCGATTGCCCTCTAATTGCTTCAGCCGGGGAAAGCAATTTCTGTTATACTAGGTATCAGTTAGGTTTTGCAAAAAAGTATAAAAAAGGAGTAAACATGAAAATTTTAGTTGTAGGTGGTGCCGGCTACATCGGCTCCCATGCTGTAAGACGTCTGGTTGCCGATGGCAACGACGTGGTCGTTTTGGACTCACTGTTCACTGGCCACAAGGAAGCCGTTGACCCAAAGGCCAAGTTTTACCAAATCGACCTGTTGGACACGGAAGCAGTAGCTGAGGTCTTGAAGAAGGAAGAGATCGAAGCAGTTATGCACTTTGCGGCATACTCTTTGGTCGGCGAATCAGTCAAGAAGCCACTGAAGTACTACAAGAACAACGTCTCCGGCATGATCAGCCTGCTGGAAGCCATGGAAGAAACCGGGGTCAAGTACCTGGTCTTCTCATCCAGCGCTGCTACTTACGGCATCCCTGAAAAGCTGCCAATCACTGAAGAAACTCCGCTCAACCCAATCAACCCATACGGCGAAACCAAGATGATGATGGAAAAGATCATGCACTGGGCTGACAAGGCCAACGGGATCAAGTCCATCGCTCTGCGCTACTTCAACGTGGCTGGGGCTTCTCTGGACGGATCAATTGGTGAAGACCACCACCCAGAAACCCACTTGATTCCTAACATCATGAAGGCTGCTTTGGCTGGCGCCGGCAACTTTACCATTTTTGGCGACGACTACAACACCAAGGATGGTACCAACGTCCGCGACTACGTGCACGTGGTTGACTTGATCGATGCCCACGTCCTGGCTTTGAAGCACTTGATGGAAACCAACCAAAGCGATGTCTTCAACCTGGGGACGGCCAACGGCTTCTCCAACCTGGAAATCTTGAAGGCTGCCATCAAGGTTACCGGCGTTGACATTCCTTATACTATGGGGCCACGCCGCGGCGGTGACCCGGACTCACTGGTTGCTGACTCAAGCAAGGCCCGGAAGGTGCTGGGCTGGAGTCCGAAGTACGAAAACGTCGACGACATCATTGCCAGCGCTTGGAACTGGCACCAAAAGCATCCTAACGGCTTTAGCAAGTAAGATAAAGAAAAATAGTGGAACTTCCTCAGATGGAAGGTCCACTATTTTTTTGCCTATAATTCGTATTCTATCTTTCGCTTCATCTCTCTAAAACAGAGAACCACACTTCTCGATCATCTGGAAGAGGTCAGCCCGGTAGTCTGGGTCTTCCTTACGAAGGCTGCTGATGGCTACCCCGAAGTGCTCCTTATACCCAGTCGAGTTGATGTACTTGCCGTGGCCCAGGTACATGGAAATATGTCCCGGGAAATAAATCAAGTCCCCAGGCCGCAGGTCTTCAAACTCGATCTCATGCACCGGCCAGGCTTCTTTGATTTCCGCGTCCCGCCAGAGCAGAACCCCATTCAGCATGTAGCTCATGAAAACCAGACCCGAGCAGTCGATCCCCAGGGGACTCTTGCCGGCCCAGCGGTACTGGCAGCCCAAATATTCTTTGGCGGTCTCCGTTACTTGCTTTCTGAAGCTCTCTTCATCTGGCTTTCCCTGCAATAAAAAGTATTCCGGATCAGCCGACCACAAGAAGTCGTCTTCATCCAGCCTAGGCCCTAAGGCAGTCTTAGAAACCCAGCCGCTTCGCCCGTCCAAGAGATTGACCCGGTAGTAGCCATCTACCAGTTCTTCCGTCACGTTGAGCAGGCTACCCTTGTAGACCGTCAGCAAAATGTCGGCTGAAACCTTGGGCTCTGACAAGACGTCAATTACTGCTCGCCGGATGAGCTTGACGGCCCGGTCCTTAACTTCCTCCAGGGAAACTGGCGTGATCGCGGACTTGGGAACATAGCCTTCATAGCCATAATGGCTGGTCACGTACCAGCAATCGGCTTTCTTTCCCGTTGCCTTGACGGCCCAGCCATATAACAGCTCATCGCTTCTTGATTTTAGGTCGTCTTCGACCATGAACACTGCCGGTTGATTGATCAAGCCGTACATTGCTTTTCCTCCTCATCTTTTACTTTTGCTTTTTCCTTCTTTATCCTAATCCTAAAGAATAAAGCGCTTTTTGGCAAGAGGACACAAGTGCCTAATTCTTAAGATTTTTTAGCCATGGGCGCGAATTCCTTAAATGAATTTCACTTTTCATTTACTTGTGTTAAAATATTTCATGTAACTCAATGGAGGTCTTATGGAAGAAAAGAAAACACAAAGTACTTACAAGCGTTCCTTAACCAACGCGCACATTCAGCTGATCGCCCTGGGCGGAACGATCGGCACCGGGCTCTTTCTTGGGGTCGGCAACAGCATCCAGAAGGCAGGACCAGCCGTCATCCTGATCTATATCATCGTCGGCCTCTTCCTCTTCATCTTGATGCGGGCCCTGGGCGAACTGATCTTATCCGATCTAAAGAAGCACACCTATATCGAGTTTATTGAAAAATACCTTGGCAAGGACATCGGCAAGGTGACCGGTTATCTCTACTGGCTCAGCTGGCTGATTCTGGCCATGGCGGAAACGACGGCTCTGGGCATTTACTTCAAGTCCTGGCTGCCCCACCTGCCAACCTGGCTGCCAGGGATCATCTCGGTCGCGGTTCTTCTTCTGATCAACTTGATCTCAGCCCGCTTCTTCGGGAATCTGGAATTTGCCTTTGCCATCATCAAGATCTTGATGATCGTCGGCTTTGTCCTCTTCGCGGCCTTCATGCTGCTGAGCTCTGGGTCGACCAAGTACGGCCAGGCAAGTTTCAGCAACCTGTACGCTGACGGCTTCTTCAACAACGGGGCGGGCGGCTTCTTGCAAGGCTTCCAGATGGTCATCTTCTCCTTTATCGGGGTGGAACTGATCGGGCTGACAGCTGCTGAAGCCAAGGACCCGCACAAGACCATCCGGAGCGCGATCAACGAATTGCCTTTGCGGATCATCCTCTTTTACGTTTTGGCCATTATCGGCATTCTGGTGATCCTGCCTTGGGACAAGGTTTCCACTTCCAGCTCACCATTCGTGCAGGCCCTGATGGGAGCCGGCTTTAAGGGAGCCGGCAACTTGATCAACTTCGTGGTGATCACGGCTGCTATTTCAGCCACCAACAGCTTCCTCTACAGTGCCGGCCGCCTGCTCTTCTCCGTTACTTTGGGCGGGGAAAGCAAGTGGAGCAAGTACTTCGGGCAATTAAACCACCGGCAATTGCCGATGAGAGCCCTGGTCTTCTCTGCTTTGATCATTGCCTGCGCGCCGCTGTTGACCATGCTTATGGGCGATGAAGCCTTCAGCTTCATTTCCTCAATCGCCACCAGCATGTTCCTTTTGATCTGGATCATCATGACCTTGACCCACCTGCGCTACCGGCAAGTTACGCCAAAGGACCAGCTGCACGAATTCCAGCTGCCGGCTTACCCGTTCCTTGACTACCTGCTCCTGGTCTTCTTCGGAGCTCTGGTAATCCTGCTTCTCTGCCTTGAGAGCTACCGGGTGCCAATGATCGCGGCTTTGATTACCTTCGCCCTGCTCTACGGCTTCAGCAAGGCCTTCAACAAGAAAAAGGAAGAAGCCAAATAACTTATGAGATACGGAAAAAGCTGACCTTACGGTCAGCTTTTTTATGTGTGTTTTACTTTTTCAACAAGAAGAGGCCGTTACGCTTAAGCAATTTGTTGACCAGCTTCTTCGACTTCTTAGAAAGATTATAGAGCTCTGCATCAGAGCCGCTTCAATCCGGAGCAAGGAGTAACGCTTTTTGTCTTTAAAAAGAACATTTACCCCGAGATAGTGGTCTGTCACGATCAACTTCTTGATGATCTCTAGCAAATCAGCTACAGGCAGCTTGGTCAAATCACGGTCAAGCAAGTCAGGATAAGCTTCTTTAGCCAGATCTGCATCTAGAAAAATATGTGTCTCATACCAAAAAAATAAGCCTGGATCAAAATCCAGACTTATCTTCCATTCTATTTCTTTTTGCGAGTAAAGAAGAGTTTAATCGTGCCCCAAACTCCCAAAGCCTGCCGCATGTGGTCGGCCGGGACGTACTTGCGGATAGCCCGCAGAGTTCTCTTTGGATCCTTAGTGATGAAGATGAACTTGCCATCTTTCTTGGTCCGAATTTC
>NZ_BOCG01000319.1 GCF_016587775.1 Lactobacillus nasalidis
CGCTGGGTAGCTATGTGCGGACGGGATAAGCGCTGAAAGCATCTAAGTGCGAAGCCCCCCTCAAGATGAGATTTCCCATTTCTTCAAGAAAGTAAGACACCTCAGAGACGATGAGGTAGATAGGCCGGGAGTGGAAGAAGCGTGAGCTTTGGAGCGGACCGGTACTAATCAGTCGAGGACTTGACCAAGAAGAGCGAAGCAATTGGTTTTGACTTGGAAGAGATATTCAGTTTTGAGCGTGCAAGCTCAAAGAAAGAGTGCGGTGGCAATGGCAAGAAGGATACACCTGTTCCCATGCCGAACACAGCAGTTAAGCTTCTTAACGCCGAAAGTAGTTGGTGGGAAACTGCCTGCGAGGATAGGAAGCTGCCGCGCAAGCAAGAGTCAGACGGAAGTCTGGCTCTTTTTTTGCATAAAAAAGCCTCCGCTTTAGCGGAGGCTCTCAGCCAATTCATGCACGAGATCAAGCTTGCGCCACTGGCCGGCTTCACTGATCAAGTTGCCGGCGGCCGTTGAAGCAAAGCCGCACTGGGTGGCAATGCAGATCTGCTTTGGGTCAACGTGCTGCTTGGCCCGCTCAATCCGGGCCAGCAATCTGGCCTTGTCTTCTAATTCGTCAGACTGCGTGTTGACCAGGCCAAGAACGATCTTTTGCCCCTGCAGCTTTTCCAAAAGCTCGAAATTGCAGTACTTTTCATCGTCGAATTCCATGAAGAAACCGCTGAAGGGCAACTGGAAGATGGTGTCGACCAGGCCATCGTATTTGGCGTCGTAGAATTTCTTGGAACGCAGGTTGCCTTGGCAGATGTGCAGGGTGATGTCCATGTCAGCCGGCTTGGCAGCCAGAATTTCCTGGGCCGTGTCAAAGAAGACCTGGCGGACTTCTTCTGGATCAAAACCAGCCTGCCTAATTTTGTTTAAAAAGTTGTCGTCGACCAGGCAGACCCAGACTGGATCGTCAAGCTGCAGGTAGCGGCAGCCGGCCTCGTAAAAGGACTGAATCGCTGCTTGATAGACCTTGACGAAATCTGCAGCCAGGCGGCGGAAGTCATGGCCGTAGTAATTTTCCTGGTCGGTCGTGATCGTGTCGATCAAGACCATGTTTGGTCCGGGAATGTCGAGCTTGGTGGCCACGCCGTATTTGTCCGCCGTTTTCTTGGCAAAACGGAAGTGGTCGATAAACGGATGCCGCGGGTTCCAGGCAACCGGACCGGTGATGGCGGTTGAGCCGACCAAGGTCTCTTCGCCGAACAGGTTCATGGTATAAGTTGAAAGCTTGATGCCTTCCAGAGCTCCCAAAAAATCAGAATGATACCAGCCGCGGCGGAATTCCCCGTCGGTAACCACGGGATAGCCGTGGGCAACCAGCTTTTGGATGAGCTGCTCGATAGCTTCATCCTCAATAGCAGCCAGCTGGCTGGCGGTGATCTTCTTGTCGCGGAAGTCGCGCCGGGCTTGCTGCAGCTTGGCCGGCCGCAGGAAACTGCCGACGAGATCAGTTTGATATGGTGCCGTCATAAAATTACCTCCTTACTGACAGGCGCTGGCCTTATTGTAGCATATTTTAAACTATGATTAAAAACAGCTTAGAAAAGGAACGATTGCTTTTCAAAGGCAAAAAAGTCTACAATATGTTGACGGCATTTTAGGAGCAAAAACCGCCTGATTAAGTCAGGCGGTTTTGATTAAATTGCCATTTGCAATTGGGCCGGGCTGAGGATTCTTCCCAGCCGCTGGGCACCCTCGTCGATTTGGCTTAAGCTTGAGCCAGTGAAGTTGACCCGGAGGCCGTTGTTTTTGTCCCAGTTGGGATAAAAGCTGGCTGAAGGCACATAAATGAGGTGTTCTTTTGGTACGGCTTCGTCAAGCAGAAGCTGTCTGGTGTCAATTTCATCGCCCAGTTCAACCCAGAAGAAGAAGCCGCCTTCAGGCTGGCTGATTTTCGCGTCAGCCGGCAGATAGGTCTTCAAGGCCTTGGCCATGGCGTCCAGCTTGACCCGGTAGACCTGCTTGAGCTGGCCGATGTGTTCGTCAAGGTCGTTGTCTGCCAGGTAGGCAGCGACCGTGCCGGCTGCCAAATATGGTACTTCCAGGTCTGCCGCCAATTTCAGATTGACCAGCTGCTCTTTGATTTCCGGACTGGCCACTAGCCAGCCCAAGCGGAAGGCCGGGGAAAGAATCTTGGAGAAGCTGGACAGGAAAATGACCCGGCCTTCAGTGTCAAAACTCTTGATGCTCGGCAGGCTTTCGCCATGATAGCGCAGGTCCCGGTAAGGGGTGTCCTCTAAGATGACGAAGTCGTATCGTTCAGCCAAAGCGACCAGGCGCTGGCGCTTGGCCAGTGACATGGTGATCCCCGTTGGATTGTGAAAGTCCGGTACCGTATAGAAGAGCTTGATTGCCGGGTGCTGTTTCAGCTGCTCTTCAAAGTAGTCCAGGTTGACCCCGTCGTCTTCCAAGGGGATTTCATGGTAGACTGGCTCATAGTTGTCAAAAGCAGCCAGAGCTCCGACGTAGCTTGGTGCTTCAACAGCCATTTCGTCGCCAGCTTCCAAAAAGAGCTTGGCTACCAGGTCGATGCCCTGCTGGCCGCCAGCCGTAAGCAGGATGTCGTCGGCGCTTGCGTTGGCGATGCCCTGTTGTCTTGCCCGGTTTGCCAGGTAGTCGCGCAAAGCAGCAGGTCCTTTGACGTCATGGTACTGGAAGGAATGGCTCTTTTCCAGGCCAACGGCCTTCTGGTAAGCAGCTTGCAGCGCCTGGCTTGGAAAGAGGCTTTCATCCGGACAGCCGCCCCCGAAGGAAATATTGTCGGCGTAGTTGCTTTCCGGGAAGAGCCCTTGCAGGCGGGAAGGATTTTCAGTTTTGGTTCTTTTGGCAAAAAGCTTGCTTAACATTTTTTCTTTGCTCCTAAATTGTATTGTCATTTGTGCGTTGACTATATTATAATTGCTTGAGTAAGAATAATAAAATTCAACTTGTTTCATTTTAAGTGAAATGTTTTCATGTTAGGAGGGGCAAATGCTGCCATTTCCATACTTGGTCTTTCGGACCGTCATCGAACAGGGGACCTTCAACAAGGCCTCAGTCGTGTTAAACGTCACGCCGTCAGCTATCAGCCACTCGGTTAACCAGCTGGAGACCGAACTGGGCTTTCCGGTTTTCGTGCGGTCCAGAAACGGCGTCAAGCTGACCCCGGACGGGGAGAAGATCCTGCCCTTGATCCAGGAAATCATCAATGATCAAAACCGTCTGGAACAGGTGGCCCAGCAGATTCAAGGCCTGGACACCGGTTTGATTCGTATCGGGGCCTTCTCTTCGGCCTGCATCAACTGGCTGCCGCCTTTGATCCAGAATTTTGCCAAAAACTACCCTCAAGTCAAGATTTCGGTCCGCCAGGCGGGTTTCAGCGAAATTACCCAGGCCGTCAAAAGCGGTCAGCTGGACCTGGGCTTGACCATGCTGCCGGAAAACGAGCAGGGGATCAGCTGCGAGAAAATTCTGGAAGACGAAATCTACTGCATCGCCCCTAAGAACTTCCGGGTCAAAAACGGCCACAGCGTCAGCCAAGAGGACCTGGTGAACTACAACTTCATCCTCCAGCAAAGCGACTACGACCTTGACACCAAGGCAGCACTTGACCACTACTCAATCAAGTCGACGGCGATTCAGTTCTCGATTGACGACCAGTCGATCGTGGCGATGGTAGAAGCAGGCCTGGGCCTGGGGATCCTGCCGGCCCTGGCCCTGCAGAAGATGCAGGGGGAAGTCCGGATCCTGCCTTTCAGCACGCCTTTTTACCGGAAAATCGCCCTGGTGACTTCCAACCAGCAGCGCCTGGCGCCGTCGACCCAGCAAATGATCCGCAATGTCCACGAGCTGATCAGGCGCCAGTACCCCAGCGGGCGCTTGACGATGCAGCCGGCCGAGCAGTAGCATGCATATAGATTGCATAAACGGTATAATGAAATTGTTAAAATCTGTTGTCACACCCGCTAATCTCTTGCTATAATATACAGAGTAAAAATATAATGAGACTACAAGGCGTTTTGTCACACTCGTGAGATTAATAGGAATCATGAACAAAAACTTGCATCAGCGATGGGGCAAGCAGGCGCTGAGTAATTTTTATTCAATTTTTAAGATATAGAAAACAAAGAAGGTATTTTATGAACGGTAAACAACTTGTTGCAGAAGCTTTACAGACGGTTTTGCCTGACTGGTCACTTGAAGAAGTCGATGTGAAGATCGAACGCCCAAAGGATGAAAAGCTGGGGGATTACGCTTTTCCGACCTTTACCTTAGCCAAGACCATGCGCAAGGCACCAAACTTGATCGCGGCTGAATTGGCAGAGAAGATTGACCAGACCAACTTTGAAAAGGTTCAAGCAGTTGGCCCATACATCAACTTCTTCTTGAACAAGAGCCAGGCCGGGGCAGCCATTTTGAAGGAAATCCTGGCTGACCCTGAAAACTACGGCGCCCGTGACCTGGGCCACGGCCGGAACGTGTCTACTGAATACTCTTCACCAAACATCGCCAAGCCAATGGGGATGGGGCACTTGCGGTCAACGATGATCGGTGAAGCCATTGCCCGCATTTTGGAAAAGGAAGGCTTCAAGCCGATCAGAATCGACTACCTGGGTGACTGGGGGACGCAATTCGGGAAGATGATGGCTGCCTACAAGATGTGGGGCAACGACGCCGACATCGAAAAGGACCCGATCAACACCCTGCTGTCTTACTACGTCCGGATCAACCGGGAAGCTGAAGAACACCCGGAATACGACGAAGAAGGCCGTGAATGGTTTGCCAAGCTGGAACACGGCGATGAAGAAGCCAAGCGCCTGTGGAGCTGGTTCAGAGAAGTTTCCCTGGAACGGTTCAAGAAGGTTTACGGCATGCTGGACGTCAACTTTGACTCCTTCACCGGGGAAGCCTTCAGTGCCCAAATGATGGACGAACCAATCCGGATCCTGCGGGAAAAGGGCCTGCTGGTCAAGAGCCAGGGGGCAGAAATCGTTGACCTTGAAAAGTACAACCTGCCGCCTTTGATGGTCATCAAGAGCAACGGCACCTCAACCTACATCACCCGTGACTTGGCTACGGCGATGTACCGGAAGAAGACTTACGACTTCTACAAGTCCATTTACGTGGTTGGCCAGGAACAGGAAGTTTACTTCCAGCAGCTGCGTGCCTGCCTGAAGGAAATGGGCTTTGACTGGGCCGACGATATTGTGCACGTCAGCTTCGGGCTGATGAGCATCAACGGCCAGAAGATGTCCACCAGAAAGGGTAACGTTGTCAACTTGGAAGACGTTTTGAACGAATCAGTTGACCTGGCCCGCAAGCAGATTTCTGAAAAGAACTCCAGCTTGAAGAACGCTGACGAAGTTGCCAAGCAGGTCGGCATTGGCGCGGTTGTCTTCCACGACTTGAAGAACTACCGCCGGAACCCGATCGACTTCAGCTTGGAAGAAGTTGTCAAGTTCGAAGGCGAAACCGGTCCGTACGTGCAATATGCCCGTGCCCGTGGCGAAAGCCTGCTGAGAAAGAGCGGCATCAAGGACTTCAGCGATGTCGACTTGAGCAAGATCGGCGCCGAAGAATGGGACCTGGTTTCCTTCATGGGCCGCTACGCTGATACCATCCAAAAGGCCATGGAAACTTACGACCCGAGCGCAATCGCCAAGTACTCCCTGGAACTGGCCAAGCGCTTCAACAAGTACTACGCCCACACGAGAATCCTGGTTGACGACGTTGACGAAGACGTCAAGAAGGCTCGTCTGGCCGTTGTTCAGGCTGTCAGCCACGTGATCAAGTCAGCCCTGGCCCTGCTGGACGTTAAGGCTCCGGACGAAATGTAATTTTTTAAGTGTTTGATATTAAATGCCTTGAACTCGTTTCAAGGTGTTTTTTATTAAATATAGTTTGCGGGTTTTCAAAAGTGTACGTTAGTGCTAAGCGTACGAAAAAATCCCCCTTGGCCTGGGCCGGGAGGAGCATTTCATCCAACAAGAATTAAATAACAGCTTTATTGAAATATAAAAATGCGCTAAAATTAAGAGTATCTAAAACGCTTAAATATAAGATTAAGGGGCAATAATTATGAATTACAAAGAAAGAAGACAGCTGATTTACGAACTGATTCAAACCAACAAGATTGAGACGCAAGAGCAATTGCTCCTCTTGTTGCAGTCGCATGGCGCCACCGCAACCCAGGCAACGATTTCCCGTGACATTCACGCCTTGCATATCAGCAAGGTGCCGGATGACGACGGCCGCAGCTACTATGTCAAGGCTCCATCAGCCGCTGTCAACCGCGAGAGGCAGCTGAAGGACGCCATCCGTGAACGCGTTGCCACGGTAACGGCCGTGCAATTTACGGTAGTCATTCAAACCAGCATGAAGCTGACTTACGCGCCGATTTTGGCTGGCCTGATTGACGACATTGACAATGAAGACGTAGTCGGCACGATTGCCGGAACCGACACTCTCCTGGTTATCCTCAAGGATGCTGACGCTGCTGCCCGTTTTGCCGACTGGGCACAGGCAATCGTTAAGGAACGCAAGATCTACTAAAAGGCAGGCGAGATGGTGAGGATTTCGGTCTATTTGACGGGTGGAATAGCCGCCTATAAGGCAGTCAGCGTCGTCCGCGGCCTGCAGAAGGCCGGCCACGAGGTCAGAGTGGCGATGACGGCCAACAGTGAGCACTTTGTTGGCCCGGCAACCCTGGCGGCACTGACGAAG
>NZ_BOCG01000320.1 GCF_016587775.1 Lactobacillus nasalidis
ATCCCTTGCCTGGGCCGCGCCTGGACCTGTACGCGCGGCCTTTTTTGAAAAAAGGCCGCCTGCATCCGAAGCTGGCCCGGCGGATCAAGGCCGCGGCCGCCAGCGGCCACCCGCTGCTGGTCTTTTTGCCGCGGATCGCGCAAATGCCCCAGTATTTCGCGGCCATCAGCCAGCTTTTGCCCGCTTTGCGCCTGGCCACCGTCCATGCCCAGGATCCCGGTCGCCTGCAGAAAGTGGAGCAGTTCCGCCAGGGGCAGCTGGATCTGCTTTTGACAACCACGATCCTGGAGCGGGGGGTGACTTTTAAACACGTCTGGGTGATTATCGTGGCCGCTGACGATGAGATCTACACGGCGGCCAGCCTGGTGCAGATTGCCGGCCGGGTCGGCCGCGACCGCCATGATCCCGGCGGCCTGGTCCTGTTTTGCTACCGTCGCTACAGCCGGCAGATCCGGGCCGCGGTCAAGGAAATCAAGGAGATGAACCGCAGATGAGCC
>NZ_BOCG01000321.1 GCF_016587775.1 Lactobacillus nasalidis
GCATCACCCTCAGCTACCAAAAGCTGCTTGACGGCCGCTTCTACGCCGTCTGCAGCAAGCACTACGGCTATGCCGGCAGCCGGCCGGTAACCATGCAGGATCTGGCCAAAGAGCGTTTGATTTTTCTTGACAACAGCTGGTGTCTGCCCAAGCAAAACGCCCTGCAGAGCTCTTTGACCCGCGACTTGTCCAGCCTGGACTATGCCGTCGCCAACAATATGACCGACTACGAGCAGATGCTTTCAGCCGGCTTGGGGATCGGGATCTGTGCCGATTTCGTGGTCGACCCGAGCAACGACGAGCTGGAACTGCTGCCGCTTGAAAACGAAATCACTGATGAGATCGGCATGGTCACGCTCAAGAACCGCAAGTCCCCGGCTGCCGATTTCGTCGCCTGGGTCAGAAGGCATGGGCTGCCGGCCACGCACCCGGTCGCTGAATAAGGAGGACTGCCGCATGAACACTGAACACTTGGCAATTTTTATCAATCTGGCGGAAACGCTCAGCTTTTCCAGGACCGCGATGAACATGGGCGTCTCCCAGTCCGCGGTTTCGCAGACCATCTCTTCCATGGAACGCTATATTGGCGCTGACCTGTTTTACCGGACCCGCAAAAAGGTTTCGCTGACCCCGGTTGGCAAGGCCTTTTATGAAGACATCCGCCCGGTCCACCACAGCTACGTCGACACCCTCCGGCACCTGGAAGCCTTGAACGAGCAGGCCAAAGACAAGATAACCGTGGGCATCAGCAACTCCCCTTACGAGGTTCACGCCCTGGCCCAAAGCATCCAGGCCTACCAAAAGGAGAACCCGAAGATCCAGTTCTACATTGAAAGCCACAGCTACCATGACCTGGCGAGTCTTTTGGATGAAGGGGCCCTGGACGTCATCTTTTTGAACAAGGATGCCGTCAGCTCCTCGTCCAAGCTCAACTTCAAGCCCCTCCTGACCGGCAAGTACTGTGCCGTTTTCCAAAAAGACTACGATTTCGCCCCGCGCGGCTCGGTCAAACACAGCGACCTGGACAAGCAGCGCGTCATTTTCCTGGGCGACAATGTCTGCACCCCCAGCCAGTTTGCCCTGCAGAAGGTCCTCTGGCAGGAGCTGCCCCACCTGAAGGCCGTTGCCGCCAACTCCATGGCTGCTGCCATGCTCAACATCCGGGCCGGCCTGGGGATCGGCCTTTTGCCCAACTTCTTTCTGCCCCGCCAGCTGACCGACCTGCTGGCAGTCCCCCTGGCCGGCAAGAACGAAGTCAGCTATGGGGTCGCCATCCAGGCCCAGACCATGTCCACGGCCAGCCTGGACTTTTACAACTGGCTGCAGGCAGACCGGCTGCCGCCGGTTCATGAATTTGCTTAAATCAAAAAGGCTGGAAGCTTGCTTCCAGCCTTTTTCTTATTTTAAATTTTCTTTGGCCGTCAGTGCCAAATCCCAGGCCAGCCACTCGCCGCTGTCTTGAGCCCCAAGCCAGCGGTCCAGCTTGGCCTGACTGACCCCAGTCAGCTGCTGCCAAGCCTGCTTGGTCAGCCCATTAGCCGCCAGGCTGCC
>NZ_BOCG01000322.1 GCF_016587775.1 Lactobacillus nasalidis
GCCAGAGGATCCCTGGCGTGTCCATGATCTGGATGCCGTAAGGCGTCTTCAGCCAGGCCTGGCCCTTGGTTACCCCCGGCCGGTCGCCGGTAACGGCCACGTTGCGGCCAACCAGGCGGTTGATGATGGTCGACTTGCCGCAATTCGGCACGCCAACCAGGCAGATGCGGATGATCGGGTTGGAGGCCCCTCTCTCTTCCAGCTTGCGCACCTTGTCGCTGGCCGCCTTCTTGATCAAGGTGATCAAGGCCTGCATGTTGGTGTTGTGCTGGGCATCCATGGCCATCACCAATGTCCGCGGACCTTGGAGTTTCTTTTGCCACTGCTTGGTCATGACCGGGTCTGCCAGGTCGGCCTTGTTCAAAACGATTAGGTGCGGCTTGTCGCCAACCAATTCGCCGATCATCGGGTTTCTTGAGGCGCTGGGAATTCTCGCGTCCAAAACCTCAACAACCACGTCAATCAAGTTTAATTTTTCTTCCAGTTGATTCCTGGCCTTGTTCATATGGCCGGGATACCATTGAATTTTAGTCATTTTTCCTCCCAATAACAACACAAAAGGAAGCCGCAGCTCCCTTTTCGTGCTTGTAGTGATGTTAATACTGCATTTTCTCTTCGTATGCCTGGTAGGCGTCGTCAAAGATCGTCATACTCGGCAAGTAAGCTGCGTTTTCTTCCAAATATTCTGACAACTTGGTCCGGTCCTGCTCCTGTCTGGGGAAAGTCGAATCAAACTGCGCGTTGTTGGCAAACTGGGCCAGGTCGTCTGTTGAGTCAGGGTCGCGCAGAGTCATCAGAAATTGGTAAAAGCTCTGTCGGTAAGCCATTTGCTACTCCGTGTAAAACATGACCGCGTAGGCCTCGTGGCCGGCGTGCGTGATGATGATCGGACTGGTTTCCTGAACCAGGATCTCCAGGCCCGGGTTGACCTCTTTGAAGCGCTGGGCCAGCTCTTCCATCTTGTCACGGGTGTCAACGTAGGAAATCCCGACGTACTTGACCCGGCTGCCCAGTTCCTTGAGCTGGTCGACCAGCATGTCGTCAAACTTCTTGATGAACTTCTTGCCCCGGCCCCGGTAAGGAACGTTCAAGCTGCCTTCCTTCATGGTCAGGCCAACGTGGAAGTTCAAAGCTGAAACCACCCGGCCGGCCCACTTGCCCAGCCGGCCGCCGGCCAGAATGTTCTGCAGGTTCGGCACCATCATTTCCAGGTGCATCTGCTTGCCCAGCTGGTTCAGGTGCTCCACGATCTCCGGCATTTCCTTGCCGGCAGCAATGTCTTTGGCGGCCTCAATGCAGTAGTAGCCTTGGGCCCGGTCAGTGTAACCGCAGTCAATGACGGTGATTCTGCCGGCAACCATTTCCGCGGCCTGCCGGGCTGAATCGACCGTGCCCGACAGGCACTTGGCCATGAAAATCCCCAAGACCTCGCTGCCGTCAGCGGTTAATTCTTCCATTTTTTCGACAAACTGGCCGACAGGCGGCTGGCTGGTCTTCGGCAGACTTTTCCCTTCGTCCATCTTTTGAATAAAGTTGGCCCGGGTAATGTCAACGCCGTCCGTGTAGGTATGCCCATCAATCGTGACCGAGAGCGGCACCACCGTAATACCGTACTTTTCAATTTCTTCCGGACTCAGCTGTACTGAGGAATCCGTCATGATCTTGATTCTAGACAATTTAACTGACCTCAATTTCCAAATCATCCTACCATCTTCCGCGAGTATGATAGAATAAACTTAATACAGATTTAGTATAGCAAAATTTTTAGCAAAAACTAAAGGAATTGATCAGATTGAAAGGATGTTTACATGAGTTTTAATCCTTGGGAACCGGCCAAGGACCGGTCAAAGGCTTACAATATCGTTGACAACGTGCTCTCAGCCGTCGTTCACGGGATCGGCTTCGGCCTGTCCGTGGCCGGCCTGGTAGTCCTGGTAGTGCACGCAGCGCACACGCACAGCGCCTTGCGGATCACGGCTTTTGCCATTTACGGCTCATGCATGATTCTGCTCTATCTCTTCTCCACCCTTTATCACAGCTTGATCTTTACCAGGGCCAACAGGGTCTTCCAGATCTTTGACCACTCGTCGATCTTCATCGCCATCGCCGGCTCCTACACCCCTTACACGCTTGTAGCCATCGGCGGCACCAAGGGCTGGGTCATGTTCGGCATTATCTGGGCTTTGACCATCTTCGGGATCCTATACTACATCTTCAACCAGGGCAAGCACGTCATCGGCGACACCATCCTTTACGTGGCCATGGGCTGGATGGTGATTTTCGCGGGCAGCCAGCTCATGGCCAGCCTGGGGCCGACCGGCTTCTGGCTGCTGGTCTGGGGCGGGATTGCCTACACTTTCGGCTGTCTCTTCTTTTCGATGCGGGGACTGCCTTTCAGCCACGTGATCTGGCACCTCTTTGTTCTGCTGGGTTCAATTCTGATGTTCTTTTCCGTTTTGTTTTATGTCTGAAAAAGGCGCTGATTCCTTCAGCGCCTTTTATATTTGCAAAAAAGCGGCGATCGCGTCCGGATCGTTGTCCACCTTTCCTTCGACCACACCGGTCAAAGCCCGGCGAAGCAGCTGGCCCAGGGCCGGCGACGGCTTGATGCCCTGCCTGATCAGCCACTGGCCGTCGATCGTCAATTCGCTGCTCTGCTTGATTGGCAGACGCTCATAGCGGTCCTGCAGACTCCGGCCGGGGAGCGGCTGGCCTAGCAGATCGGCAATCTTCAAGGCGGCCTGCAGGTTTTCCCGGCCGATCGCAAAGAGGTCAAAATCGCTCGCCGCTCTCTGGCTTAGGAGGTCAAAAGCGGCAACGATCTTCTTGACCTGCTGGCTCATGGCATTGGAATTCTTCCACTCGCGCATGAAGGCGGCAATCTGGCCTACGGGCAGGTTGAGCATGATCACGATCAAGCTCCAAAAAACGGCCTCTTCATCCGGCCCAGCCTTCAGGTCCGGGAAAATGGCCAGGCGGGCTTTTTGCCCCTTAAGTCCCGGGCACTCCTCGCTGAGGCCAGTGTCCAAAAATTCCCTAAAGGCCCGCCGGCTGTCCGGACCCAGGGCCAGCTTGACGAACTCCTCCCGAATTCTTTCCACCGAGATCTTGCTCAGCAGCTCGTGGTTGGCGACGATGGCCTGCCGGGTCTTGCCTTCAAGCTGAAAGGACAGCTGGCTCATGAAGCGGACGGCCCGCATCATTCGCAGGGCATCTTCATGAAAGCGCTCTTCAGCATTTCCGACCGCCTTGATCAAGTGCCGGTCCAAGTCACCCAGTCCGTCAAACAAGTCGACGATCTCTCCTTGTCTGTTCATGGCCAGGGCATTGATCGTAAAGTCGCGCCGCTTCAAGTCCTCATCCAGGTTTTGAACGAAAGTGACCTTGTCTGGCCGGCGGAAGTCCTGGTAGCCTGATTCGGTTCTGAAGGTGGTAATCTCGTAGCTGCCGCCGCCATACAAGACGGTGACGGTCCCGTGCTGGATGCCGGTGTCGATGCTTTTGGCAAAAGTCTGCTTGACTTCTTCCGGATAAGCGCTGGTAGCTATGTCAACGTCGTGAATCGGCCGCTTGATCAGCAGGTCGCGGACGCAGCCGCCGACGAAATATGCCTCGTAGCCAGCCGCTTCCAGCTTTTCCAAGACCGGCATGGCGGCGGTGAAAACTTCCGGCAAATAACTAATTTTCATAATGTTCTCCACTTTACCTTATTTTTGTTAAAATTAATACGCATGGGGAATTTCAAGAAAGGAGCATCGAAATGTCCAAATCTTATTTCAAATGGACTATGAGCAATACGGTCGATATCCTGATGATTGCCCTGGGCTCAGCCATCTATGCCTTCAGCGTGGACCTGGTGTCCATCCCCAACAAGCTGGCCGACGGGGGATTGTCGGGCTTTACCTTGATCATCCGGCACTTCTGGGGGATCAATCCGGGTATCAGCACCTTCATCATCAACATTCCCCTAATTATTCTAGGTTTCAAATACATGGGCAAAAGAGCCATGCTCTACACTGTCTGGGGCACTCTTTGCCTGTCGCTTTTCTTGAACGCGTGGTCCCTGCAATCTATTATAAAACAAGTTCCGCTCCATCACGACCCCTTCCTGGCCACAGTTACCGCTGGCTGCCTGTCGGGCCTGGGTTTGGGCCTGGTCTTCCGCTTTAACGGAACCACTGGCGGCAGCGACATCGTTGCCCGCGTCGTTCAGGAAAAATACGGCATTGCCCCGAGCAGCGGCCTTTTGATGCTGGACTTTCTCGCCCTGGCCTGCTCTTTGTCTTACCTGGACTTTTTCCATGTCGGCTACACCATGGTGTCTTGCTATATCTTGTCCAAGGTCCTGGGGCTGGTTACCGAAGGCGGCACCCGGGCCAGAGGCGTCTTCATCATTTCCCAGAAATACCGGGAAATTGCCACGCTGATCGATTTGAAGCTGGAACGCGGCTTCACCTACATCAACGCTGAAGGCGGCTATTCCAGCGACCCGCAGCACATGATCTACCTGGTGCTGTCGCCAAGAGAGATCCCCAAGCTCAAAAAGCTGGTCAAGGCCGAGGATCCCAAAGCCTTCATCACCTTCTTTGAAGCCAACGAGGCCATCGGGGAAGGCTTCAGCTACAAGACCAAGCATGCAAATTTCTTTATCCGCAAATAATAAAGGAGCCACTTTACAGTGACTCCTTTTTTGATGCTCAATATTCCTGCTTGATCCGCCGGTCCGCGACCCGCAGCTTCTTGCTGAAGACGGGCGCCAGTCTTTCCAGCAAGCGGACCGGATCGATCCGGTCGTGCTC
>NZ_BOCG01000323.1 GCF_016587775.1 Lactobacillus nasalidis
GGCCAGGCCAGCGGCGGGCGGCAGGCCGTCAACGCTTTCCCGGTGGGCCAGCAGGGTGTCCAGCAGGTCCTGGGCCGCTTGCCGGTCACTGGCCGCCGCTTTAGCTACCGGCTGGCTTAAACTGAGGGGGTCGTGGATGATTTTTTGCACTGTCATTTTTCATGCTCCTTTATTTGCTAAGACTAGTTTAAAGGGTCTGAGCCGTTTTGACAAACAGGGCTTGTGAAAAATGCTCACGTTCACGAACTAGTGTAGTATCATGCCGATATTTTTTAAATGATGATCAATTCCGGTACAATCTCTGTAGTATATCTATCAATTAGCTACGGAGGTTTATCAGCCATGACACCTACTTCTAAAAAATACATTGTCAAATTGTCCGATGACGATCTCAAGCGACTTGACAAAATTCTTCGCCAGAAAAATACGAGTGAAACGGTGGCCAACAGAATCCGCATTCTTAAAGACATGGATGCTAATCACCCGCCAGTTAAGACCTACAAGCAGTGCGCTTCAGATCATGGAATCAGTGAGCCAACTATCACTAATGCCGTGAGGAAATTCGTCAATGAAGGCCTTGATGCCACTATAAAGCTTAAGCGGAGTGTCAATTCTGATAACGCGCAACGCAAAGTTGATGGACGTGTAGAAGCGAAACTACTCGAAGTGGCCTGTGGACCTGTTCCTAAGGGGCATAGTCGTTGGACTCTGCGCCTTCTTGAAGCACAAATGAAGATAATTCTTGATGAGCCAATCAGTCGCGAAGCCATCCGCAGAACTCTAAAAAAACAACTTCGACCTCACCGTAGCGACTACTGGTGCCTCCCAAAGAAAGAAGACCCAGAATTCATAGCTTGCATGGAAGATGTTCTGGATGTTTACAAGTTTCCTTACGATCCCAAAGTGCCGGTAGTTTGCATGAATGAAAAGCCATATCAGTTGTTAGGCGAAGTCAGAGATTCATGGGCTATGCGTCCGGGTGACAACAAGAAAGTGGATTCAGAATATGTTCGTAAAGGTACATGCAGTATCTTTGCCTTCGTAGAACCGCTTGGAGGTCGTCATCACACAAGCGTCAGAGAACATCGAACAGCAGTTGACTGGGCTGAAGAAATCAAATATATGGTTGATGAGATGTACCCTGAAGCCGAGAAGATCATTCTTGTCATGGACAATCTTAATACGCACAAGCCATCCTCACTATATAAGACTTTCAACCCAGAGGAAGCACGTCGAATCATCAAGAAGCTTGAGATTCACTATACTCCCAAGCACGGCAGCTGGTTAGATATCGCTGAAATTGAGCTAAATATGATGACTAGACAGTGTCTTTCTCGAAGAATCCCAGATATTGAGACACTACGCAAAGAATTGAGCGCTTGGGAAAGTAAGCGGAATAATAGCTATGCTTTGGTAAACTGGCAGTTTAGAACTTCAGATGCACGTATCAAACTTGCATCATTGTATCCAAAGCTATAGCGATAAGCATGCTTAAGATATCATCGTGACATTACACTAGCGAAATCTAGCATCTTATTTCTAAAGTGTAATATCTTTTTTATTGACGACTTATAAGATAACATTTAAAATATTATTTAGAATAAAGGAGGAATACCTATGAAAAGAAATACATTATCTTAGGCTCATTACTAGCAATTTCACTAGCAACTGCTACTACTGAAGCTGTTAACGCATCTAATTGGTATGGTTCGCATATTACCCTACCAAGAGGTGGCACCTTTTGGAGCACTCAGTTACGGAAATCAACTGGTAATACACAAGGAATAAAAGCCAGCCAAAACGCTTATCAAGTTATTGTCGAAATCGAAAACAAGGATGGTAAACGACTTGGCAACTACAAAGTTTTCGAAAAGGAAAATAAAACTGCAAAATACATCACCACGTCTGTAAAAGATGCGAAAGTAAAAGCAGCTTTTAGAACAAATGGATATAACCTTAAAACAACCACAGCCTATCTTTCTTGGCGTCCGTAATTAAAAAGTGCTATTGACTTTAATAAGCCATAGCACTTTTTAGAATTCATTTTTTTGGAGTATTCGATGAAAACAAGACATAATATTCTAAAGCCTGAACTTATCTACCTGGTCTTGGCTATATTGGTTTATATAATTGCAGTATTTACACTTAACATGCACAACCTGGGCGGGGAGCCCTTCTACTTACGGGCTATTGAGCCTGTCTTTTCACCCGCAAGCGTTCTAGAACTGGCGATGCCAATCATTCCAATCTTAATTGCTTATCAAATAATTGATTACTATTGGTTTACTTCAGTTAAAGAATGGACTTTAGTTAGAATCGGTTCAAGCAAACAATTATTAAAAAAAGAATTGGCAATCTTAAGTAAAAAGATTGGATCCTATACCTTGTTAGCTTGGCTTTTTAGTTGTTTAACTCTTTATTTACAGAGTTTCTTACTAAATTACCGTAATTTTCCGGTAACAACTGGTGTAATTTCTAAATATGGTTCTGGATTTGGAATTATCATCTTGCTTATGGCTGCCTTTTTAACTAACCTGGCTATTGCTTTACTAACAGTAGTTTTCACCTTCATCGCCAATAAGAAATGGCAGGTTTTAGTTGGATCAGTCTTAACTGAAATGGTTCTACCAATCCTTCTATTTGAAATTAACCTTTTACCAGAAAATCTAATGCCGATCAATATCCTCAACCAATTGATCATTGCTGAAAGTAACAAACAAACAGCTACCCTTACAGCCTTTGCCTTCCTAGCAGTCGTTTTACTGGTTGAAGGCTTAATAATTACTCTTTGCGTCAAGGTTCGCAATAGAAAGGGATATTAAAACACATGGAAGTATCTGTGTCATTAAAGAATGTTGCTGTAGACGTCAAAAAGTCCCCTTTACTTCATGACGTTAGTTTTGACCTTCACCCCGGTGATATTGTGCAATTAATTGGTGAAAATCTGGTAAATCAACCTTGCTTAGAGTCATCGCTGGCTTATTGACTCCTAAAACTGGTGAAGTGACAGTTAATGGTCAATTGCTTACCCCAGGAACTTATGCTCCAAAGACAGGAGCATTGATCAACGCTCCTGTCTTTTTACCAAATTTATCAGCATTTTCCAACCTTTCATTACTAGCAAAAATTAAAAAACAGATTTCAGCTGACGACATCAAACACTGGATGAAGCAATTAGAGCTGGACCCCGAAGACTCAACACCAGTTAAAAAGTTCTCCTTAGGCATGAATCAAAAATTGGGGCTGATTCAGGCCTTAATGGAAAAAGAAGACGTTATTTTACTGGATGAACCCTTGAATGGCTTGGATTTAAAAAGCAAAAAACTGGTCCTGCAGCTGCTGGAGACGCTGCACCAAGAGAAACCAGCAACTACTTTTGTGATCGTTTCCCACGATAAGTTCTTCCAGGATTTTGCTACCCGCTTTTTATACATCGACGGGGACACGATCACAGAAAGAGGCAGCTTCGATGATCAGCTTCTCTAAAAGTCAAAAAGCTAGGATCCTGCTGATTAGTCTAATCCTTTTGTTTTTGCCCAGTGTTAGTTCACCTTTATTTCTAAAAATCAGCAGTCAAACAACAATTTATGACTATTACCTAGAAACCACCACGCTACCTGCAGTGGTTTTCTTTGTTTTGCCAACATCAGTCTTGCTCATGGCTTTTGACTTTTTAGGGCCACTAGCTAATCCATATTATGGCTTTGTCGCTTTGCGCCATGGCAAAAATGAATCTGTCTTTCAGCCTTACCTAATTAGCGAAATTCTCCTGAGTCTCCTTTTTTCTGCTTGCCTCTTTATCGGCGGTCTCTTTGCGGGCGTAAACTTAGGCTTAAATACTAAACTTGCAGTTACCCACCCCTATTTTCAAGTTGGTCTCATTTCTCTTTGGACCCGCTTTTGGGAGCTAGCCTTGGTCTGCTTAGCCCTCTTTGCCTGGAGCAATTTATGGCTGGTCATCAGCAAAAAGATCAGCAAAACCTTAGCTGCCAGCTTGCTAATGGTGTTCTTAATACTTTTATCATTTAAAAGCGGCTTAGCTATAAAGTTTCCTCTTCTGTTAGGCAATGAGCTCTACGTGATTCACCGCGTTAGTTTTTACTCTCCTTACCTCAGTTTGCTCTGGCTCCTAGCTGAACTTGGCCTGTTTCAGTTTTACTTAAAGAGGTGGCAGTATGTCGCTTAAACAGAACAATGCTTTAAAAGTCGTCCTTTTAGCCCTGATCAATTTTCTTTATTTTTGTGCTGTTCAGCATTCAGCACCAGCGATTTATTTCCTGTCACCATTAATAGCCAGCAAGCAGCCCATGCTAGCCATCTTAGGTCTGGGCTACTGGCTGGCGTTTTTGGCGATTTTCATCCTAACCGGCAGTGATTACTTGACTTGGCCTATGGCTCGCCTACGCTGCCAGCGGCCAGCTAGCTGGCTCAGCTTGCTGGCTAAAAAGACTATCGGATTTATCCTACTTAATAGCTTCTTTTTGTTAATTGGGATTGGTCTCTTTAGTCATTTTCCTTTGCTTCAAGTTCTATACTTATTAGTCTTTGAAGCCTGTTTTTTGGTCACCTACTTAGCCTGGTTTAGCCACTTTGCCAGTCATGGAAAGTTTCTGTTAATGGCTGGATTTATCCTTTTATTGTCTGACTATTTCCTGACTTTGTGAAAATTAAAAATTACACAAAAGCTAGGGTAAACCACTTTCTTATGGTTAGCGCTTACACCGAAAATAACTTGTTCATAGCCTCACATTTTTCTTTTTTCCAAGCCGGATTTGTGCTAAGATTATCAATGTAAAAGCAAGAATAACGGAGGGACAATAATGACTAAAATTTTTGCTTACGCAATTCGTGAAGATGAAAAGCCATTCTTGAAGGAATGGGAAGACGCTCACAAGGATGTCGAAGTTGAATACACTGACAAGCTTTTGACTCCTGAAACTGCTGCTTTGGCAAAGGGTGCTGACGGTGTCGTTGTTTACCAACAACTTGACTACACCGCTGAAACTTTGCAAGCTTTGGCAGACAACGGCATCACTAAGATGAGCCTGCGTAACGTTGGTGTCGACAACATCGACATGGCTAAGGCCAAGGAACTTGGCTTCCAAATCACCAACGTTCCAGTTTACTCACCAGACGCCATCGCAGAACACGCTGCTATCCAAGCTGCCCGCATCCTGCGTCAAGACAAGGCTATGGACGAAAAGGTTGCCCGTCACGACCTGCGTTGGGCACCAACTATCGGCCGTGAAGTTCGCGACCAAGTTGTCGGTGTTGTAGGTACTGGCCACATCGGTCAAGTCTTCATGCAAATCATGGAAGGCTTCGGCGCTAAGGTTATCGCTTACGACATCTTCCGCAACCCAGAATTGGAAAAGAAGGGCTACTACGTAGACTCACTTGACGACCTGTACAAGCAAGCTGACGTTATCTCCCTGCACGTTCCTGACGTTCCAGCCAACGTTCACATGATCAACGACAAGTCAATCGCTGAAATGAAGCAAGACGTAGTTATCGTTAACGTATCACGTGGTCCATTGGTTGACACTGACGCCGTTATCCGCGGTTTGGACTCAGGCAAGGTCTTCGGTTACGTAATGGACGTTTACGAAGGCGAAGTCGGCGTCTTCAACGAAGACTGGGAAGGCAAGGAATTCCCAGACGCACGTTTGGCTGACTTGATCGCTCGTCCAAACATTCTGGTAACTCCACACACTGCTTTCTACACTACTCACGCTGTTCGCAACATGGTAGTCAAGGCCTTCGACAACAACCTTGAACTGGTTGAAGGCAAGGAAGCTGAAACTCCAGTTAAGGTTGGCTAATCCCGCCTGTCTGGAAATCCCTTTTTAAACTTACAGATTTTCTTACAACAATCTACTTAAAAATTACTTACATTACTTTACAAACACATACTTTTAAACTTATCCATTAAAAGCTAAAACGAAAACCCGCGGGGCCTTCTCACCCGCGGGTTTTTGCTTGCTTTTAACCTGTTTAAAACTGCGCTTGGTCCGGATCCAGGACTGGCTGGCCGATTCCCTGCAGGCCGTCCAGCTTGGCCATGTCGTCGTCAGCCAGTTCAAAGTCGAAGACGTCAGCATTGGCCTTGATGTAGTCCGGGTGAACCGACTTCGGCAGCGGCAGGAAGCCGTGCT
>NZ_BOCG01000324.1 GCF_016587775.1 Lactobacillus nasalidis
GATGCTGGCCTTCAGGATCCAGGCCGTGCCGGCAGCCAGCGAATTTTTCAACACATCGCTTCTGGCCAGCCTTTTGAAAGAAAAAGTCGGCAGCTACCGCTTCAGCGAGCTGAGCAAGCTTTTTGCCAAGGATGCCAAGGTAAAAGAAAGAGAGCTGGCCAACCTGGAAGAGGTGTCAGCGTCCTTCTTTGAAGTCTTCCGCCTGCCGGAAAACGAGGCCCTCAATCCCTCCAAAGAAGTCAAGTCAGCGGCCGCGGAAAACGTGGACCAGACTGCTGCTGCCGCCCAGGTCAACGTCAAGCAGATCGACTGGCAGTATTTGAAAGACCGCTTTGCCGTTTACCAGATTCCGGATACCGAGATTGACCGGCAAAAAGACGAGATCCAGGCGATCATGGAGCTGTACGGCTTAAGCGAAGAAGAATTCATCAACGAGACCCTGCCGACTCTGCACGGCAGCTACCAGCTGGATGCTTCGGCGATCAGAAAGAGCCTCAACTACAACTACAAGGCTGAACACCGCCGCCAGCAGGTGGTCAAGCGCCAGGAAGAAAAGCAGGCCCGGCCGAGCGTCGGCGAGCAGGACCAGGAGCTTTTGAACCTGGTCAAATCCAAGGCCCCGGTGGAATTCTTGAACTACATGAAGGACCAGAAGGGTGGCTTTTCAACCGCCAGAGAGCGGCAGATCGTCAACGACTTGAACCAGAAAGTGGGCCTGGATATGGGCTTGATCAATGTTCTGGTTTATACCTGCCTTAATTACCAGCCGGTTTTAACTAGAGATTTAGCCAACCGGATTGCCAACGACTGGCTGCAAAAGGGGATCACGACCCCGGAAGCCGCCATTCAGCACCTGCGCCAGCGCTCCAAGCAGCCCGCCCAGAGGCAGGCAAGAAATTACTCCGGCGGCCGGCGGGTTGAGCAGGGGACTG
>NZ_BOCG01000325.1 GCF_016587775.1 Lactobacillus nasalidis
CCGGGGCAGCATCGCCGACACCTTGGAAGAAATGAAGGAAGACCTGCAGTCTTCCATCTCCTACGCCGGCGGCCGGGACCTGGAATCAATCAAGCGGGTCGACTACGTCATCGTGAAGAACACGATCATGAACGGCGACTACTAATATGAATTATTGACAAAGAGGCTTAATGCCTCTTTTTTTATTTTTTGTTCGCTTGCTTTCCAGAACAAAAGTTCGGTATAATCTGCTTAGAACAAATGTTCAAGAAAGAAGTGGATTTTGATGTACGATTACCGCTATGAGCCTCACCGGGTTGTTTTCATGATCGACAACAAATCTTTCTATGCCTCCTGTGAGGCCCTGCGCCTGGGGCTGAATCCCATGGAAGTTGCTTTGGCCGTCGTGTCCCAGCAGCCGGGGAGCCAGTGGGGCAGCGGCCTGATTATGGCTGCCTCGCCCTTAGCCAAGCAAAAGTATGGCTTAAGCAATGTCATGCGGGCCAGAGACTTGCCGCCTAAAAGCCAGGCTCCGGACCTGCTGCTGGTTGAGCCGCACATGAACCTCTATATCAAGCGGAGTATGGAGGTTTTGCAGATTTTTCGCAAGTACGCGGCTGATGAGGACATTCATGTCTATTCAATCGATGAGAGCATGATCGACATGACCGAGTCCTGGCACCTGTTTGGGGATGACCCTTACCTGGTGGCCCGCAAGATTCAAAAAGACATCCGCGACAGCTTGGGCCTCTACACGACTTGCGGGATCGGGGAGAACCCGCTTTTGGCCAAACTGGCCATGGACATTTCCGCCAAGCACCGGACCTCGATGATTGCCTGCTGGCACTATATCGACGTGCCCGACACTATTTGGAAGATTCCCAAGCTGGAGGACGTCTGGGGGATCAATGTCAGAACCGCCAGCCGCCTGC
>NZ_BOCG01000326.1 GCF_016587775.1 Lactobacillus nasalidis
GCGGGTTTCTGACGCCGCCGGAAACGATCAGGCGGTCGGTCAGCGGCGACGCCAGCAAGGCGGCCAAAGCGGTTGGCAGGCCGCAGTCGTTTAAATAATTCATCGGGTAGGGGCTGCGGGAATTTTCAATCTGGGCAAAATTCGTGCCGCCAGCGCCGCCAATATCAAACCAGCTAAAGCCGGCTGCCTGCAGTTTGCGCAGGCTGACTGGATCCAGACCGCTGCCGACTTCCTTGACGATGACTGGAACGGAGACAGCCTCGCTGATTTCCTGCATCCGGTCCAGCCAGACGAAGTCGCGGTCGCCTTCAGGCATGGGGATTTCCTGGGCCACGTTGAGGTGGATCTGCAGGGCATCGGCCTTTAGGTCGCTGACGATTCTGGCCGCATCCGCTGGGGGAGTGAGCGGGTTGACGTTGGCGATCAAGAGACCGTCGGGATCGGCTTCCCGGGCCACGTAAAAGGATTCAAGCTGGTCGGCTTCTTTGGTCAGAATGCTGGCTGATCCCAGTGCCAGCGCCAGGCCGCGCTTAGCCGCGATCTGGCCCAGCTGCTGGTTGATCTGCCGGGATTTTTCCGATCCTCCGGTCATCGCGTTGATGAAGAAGGGAGCGGCCAATTCTTTGCCAAACCAGCTGCTTTTGATACTGCCGGCGTCAACCCGGCTTTCGGGCAAGGCCGGCCGGAGCAGGTGAACCTGGTCAAAGGAATTCGTTTTTTGGGCATTAAAAAACATCTGCGTCAAAGCCAGATGTTCTTCTTTTCTTTTAGATCTTTGTGACATCGCAATGCTCTTAATAGGTTAATTCAGATTGGTGAATATGAAATTCCAAAGGCAGGATGTTGTTCTTAAGCCATTCCTTGCGCAAGTGGTCGATATCGGTGTCCTTGTTGACGATGACAATGCCGCAGTCGCCGTTGCCAGCACCGCTGGTCTTGGCTGCACCGCCGTATTTGTTGGCGATTTCGATCAGTTCCGTCAGGCGGGGAATTTCGATTGCAATATTGTTGATGGCTGCAAAATGCTGTAGCAGGCGCCGGTTGATGCCGATCTGCTTTTGAATCAAAGCGATGTTGGCTTCTTCAAAGCCGCGGATCATCTTCAGAACGCACTTGCGTGAATCGGCCAGGAATTTGGCGTATTCGGCCCGCAGGTTGTTCTTGTTGGCGTTGGTCTTGTCGACCAGGCGGGAGGTTGAAGCCGGCTGCTGGCTCCAGCCGATGAGCAGGTTCATGCCCTTCGGGGGGATCAGCTGCTGAATCTTCAGACCCGGCCAAGCTTCGCCGACCACGTCTGAAAGGGACTTGGCTGCCAGTTCTTCCTTGAGCCAGAGCTTGTTGAAGGTCTGGTAGGCGATCCAGCCACCGTAGACGCTGGCGGCAATATCGCCGGCGCTGCCGTTGCCTTGCACTGAATAGTGGGAAATAGTGGAGAGCTTGTAAACCAAATCGTTGGTGGCTTGAACACCATAGAAGTGCAAAATCGCCTTAACCGTGGCAACAGTGACCGCAGCTGAAGAGCCTAAGCCGTACTTCTTGCCATCGGCTGAATCCAAATCCGAGTTGACGTACAGGTCGTAGACGCTCATCTTGACCTTTTGTTCGAGGCAGTATTTCTCAGTAAAAGAAATCGCCGACAAGATGTACTCAAAAGGATTGTCGCGGTTGTCAATTACCATCTTCGAGCCCCGTCTCACCCAGTGAATTGAATCCTGGGAATATTGCTTGGAGTGAATTAAGCCGGTATCGCTGTTGCTTGGCTTGATTGAAACCCTAACGTATTGGTCCAGGGCAACCAAAATTGCCGGACAGTCTTGTTCCAAAACGGCGTATTCACCGGCAATGTAAAGCTTGCCTGGCGCTTTTTCAGTAATCAAAAAAACTCTTCCTCTTATCCTTTTTATTTTCTAACTTTAGACATTATATCCAATTAAATAAGCTTTAGTCCAACAGAGTGACTCCTGGACCAAAACCTGCCTCAATAATCTTAACACGATCAAAGGACGACTCAAAGCTATTAACAATATCTTTAGAATTTTTTCTTTGGCAAAGGACTTTGACGTTCGGTCCGGCGTCGATGGTGTAGTAGCACTCCAGCCCTTGCTGGCGCAGGTCTTGAACCAGCTTGATGGCTTTGATGGTGTTGGGCTCAAAGTAGCTGAAACCTGGCCGCGCCGTGAAGGTCAAGGCATGCATTTCACTGGCATTCAGTTCAGCCAGTGAGCCCAGTTTGGTGAAGTCGCCGCGCTTGACCGCATCCTCCATCTCGGCCAGCTCCTCATCGTTGCGGTCCAGCCACAGCTGGTAAAAAGGCGAGCTCTTGCTCATTTCCATGCCTTTGGTGGAGGAGATCTTCTTTTGCTGGTCGTTGATTTCGACGGCTAAAAGCCGCAGGTCCATTTCCGGCTTTTCATCAAGCGGGTAGGCATAAGAAGTCTCGTCGCTGTCGCCTTTTTGCCAGACGGAAAAGCCGCCGAAGACAGATCTTGAAGCCGATCCAGACCCCATCCGGGCCATGCGGGAGAGTTCGCGCCTGTCAAGGTCTAACTGGTAGTGATCGGCAAAAGCAGCTGCCATGGCCGCGAAAGCTGAGCTTGACGAAGCCAGCCCGGCTGCCGTTGGCACCTGGTTGATTGATTCAACGGCCAACTCTCCCTTGACCCCGAAGCGGTCCTGCATGGCGCGCAGGTAGGAAAAAACACGGTCAGCAGCTGGACCGGAAACGGTCTGGCCGTTCAATTTAAAGGCCATCTCTTCACTGTCTGAGATTTTGGTGTCGCTGTAAAAAGCATCGAGGGTCATCGACAGGCTGGACATGAGCGGCAGGCGAAGCTTGGCGTCTTTTTTGCCCCAGTACTTGATCAGGGCGATGTTGGTATGGGCACGGGCAGTTTTACTCATCTGTTTCACATTCCTTTACTGTGTGTTTTTTGCTTAAATACATTTGGTCAAAAATCAGATTTCTTCAATCCAGTAGTTGCTGATTTCAGCTTGACAGGCTTGAGCAATTTGCTCACAAGAGCCAGCATCCTTACACAGGGCGATAACGATCCCGCCCAGGCCGCCGCCCGATAATTTGCAGCCTAAAGCTCCGCCTTTTTGGGCAATTTGGCAAATCCGGTCGATCTTTCCTGTTGACAAATTAAAGAAGGCTAAAAGCTCTTGGGCCTTGCTGAACAGGGCGCCGACTCTTTCCGGATCCTGGGCCAGCCAGGCGGCTTTGACTTCGTCAGCAAGTTGGCCCAGCTGGCGCATTCTTGCTTGAGCGGCAGGTGATGCTTTTAGCTGCTTGGCGACCATGGTGACGGCCTCTTTTGTATTGCCCAGGTCACCGGTGTCCATGATCAAGAGGCTGGCGCCTAATTTGGAAGAAAGCTTTTTAACTCCATCTTGCTTATTAAAAAATACCAGATAGTCAGAATTGACCGTTGCCGCGTCCAAGCCTGAAGCTTTGCCGTGGTTGATCGTTTCTGCCTGGTTGGTGATTTCCATAACTTCATCTTCACTCAGCTCAAGACCCAGGAATTGGCTCAAGGCTACGGTAGTGCCGTAGGCAACGGTGGCTGAAGAGCCGAGCCCGCGCTCCATCGGGATTTCTCCGGTGTAGGTAAGCTTGATCTGGGGACTTTTCCCGCTTCTGGCAAAAAGCTCCTTGACGACATACTTTAGCCCGTTATAGTCATCTGGCGCCTCAAAGAAAGGACCATGATAGAGCTTGGTATCCATCCAGACCGGACCGGCATAATCACTGACGGTCGTCTTGATGAAGAGAGCCTGAATTGGCATGGCCAGGGCGTCATAGCCGTAAACAACGGAATGCTCGCCGATCAAAATCACTTTTCCATGAGCAGTACATGAAGTCTGCAAAAAGAATCACCTCAAAAATCAATTTGTTAGTTCGCTTAATGTTTGCTTAGAATCAATGGCAATCATTTCCCAAAAAGGAAAGAGATTGATAAAATTTAGATGATCGATCAGTCAACAAAGGAGTGGAAGCAATGATCAAAATTATAACCGGCAGACAGTCCGATCCCCTGCAAACTGAAATTATCGACCGGGCTGCCCGAAATTATCTGGCCCAGCCCGGCAAAGATACTTTTATTATTGTTCCAAACCATATCAAGTTTAACACAGAAGTTGCTGCAATAGGCAAAGTTGCCCAACTTCAAGGGCGAAAGGAGACTAGCGTCAAGAACCTGCACGTCTTGTCTTTCTCCCGCCTGGCCTGGTTTTTCTTTAAAAAAGCTGACCTGCTCATGCCAGAAAGCCTGGATGACGCGGCCGCGACCATGATTTTGGAGCAGATTATCGATAAGCGCAGAGATGACCTGCTGCTTTTCAAAAACACCCATGCCAATTCTGGCATGATCAAGCAAGTCTACAGCACCATTTTGCAAGTTCATACTGGCCAGCTGGACTTGGGCAGCCTGTTGGAGCGGGCAGCTGACCCGGCGGTAGCCCTGGACCTGGATAATGAAACCAGAGACAAGCTGCACGATCTGGACTTGATCTACCAAGACTTTTTGCAGGTTGTCAGCGACAAGCACTTCGCCACCAAGGATGAACTGAACATCCAGCTGAACCAGCTCCTGGCCAACCGGCCGGACCTGGTCAGCCAGGCCAGCTTCTATGTGACTGATTTCTCTCATTTCTCCATTCAAGAAAAAATGACCATGCAGCTGCTGGCAGCTTTTGCCAGCGAGATGACTTTTGCTTTCAAGACGGCTGACGGCAGCATGCTTGAACCTGTAGCAGGCGAATACGACTACGTGGTTCAGAAGACGATCCGGGACTTGACTGGATATTTCACCGCGCACGAATTTGCCTGGGAAAGTGAAAAAATTGCCAGCCCAAAAAGTCCGGCCCAGGATTTGAACCGGGCCTGGCAGGGGGAAAGCGTGCCGGATTTAAACAACCTCCAGCTGGTCAAGGCGGATTCCCGCTATGCTGAAGCTTATTTTGTGGCCCGGACCATCTATGACGAGGTGGCTTTAAAGGGCTGCCAGTACCGGGACTTCCTGGTTCTGGCCCCGAACCTGCAAGAATATGAAACTTACCTGGCTCCGATCTTGCGGCAAAACCAGATTCCCTTCTTTGACGACCTGCAGCAGCAGATGAAATACCATCCTTTGGTAATCCTGCTGGAAAATTTGGGCAAGCTCCTCCAGCAGCCAGGCGATACGCCAGCGCTTTTGAGCATCATGAAGACCCGCCTGCTGATCCCGGCTTGGTATTTGGAAGGGGACGAAGCTGCAGGGGAAGCAGCGTATTTGCGTGACGTCGACCAGCTGGAAAACTTTGCCCTGGCCCACGGAATCAAGTACAGCCTTTGGCAGAAGCCCCTCAGCGACTTCACCAAGGCCCAGGTGATTGCTCTAGACCAGGACCAGTATCAAAAGCGCCTGGAGCGCTTGGACAAGCTGCGGGACTTTTTTGTCAGCAAGCTCTCCCGTCTTTCCAGTCAGCTAAAAAGTGAAAAAGACAGCGTGACTGCTGTCAAGCTCTTCTTTGACTTCCTGGTCAAAAACGGGGTCAGTGGCCGCCTGGAAGCCTGGCGCTTAAAGGCCAGTGAAAGCGGGGATTTGCAGCAGGCCCAGCAGCCGGAGCAGTGCTGGAATCTGCTTTTGTCCCTTTTGAAAGACTACCTTTTGGTCAACCCGGAAAACTTTGCCTGGGCTGACTTTTTCAAGATGCTGACGGCTGCCTTCAGCCAGGCCAATTTCGCGACGATTCCAGCCAGCCTGGATGCTGTCACTTTGTCAGAATACGGGATGGTGCAGACCAGCGGCTACAAGCAGGTCTTCATTATCGGGGCGGCCAATGGCAGTTTGCCGCAGATCAGCGACCAGCCAAACTTTTTGACCACGGAAAACCTGGCCAATCTGGCTGACTTTTTTGACCAGGAAGCTTACCTGGAAGACAGCCAGCAGCTCCGCAACCTGGACCAGGAATACCAATTTGGCAATGCTTTGGCCCTGGCCTCTGACCGGGTCTATATTTCTTATCCGGTAATCAATTCAAATAACGATCTGTTGGATCCTTCTATTTACTTCAAGCGCCTGCTGACGATGGTTAATGGCCGGGAATACCGGCAAAGGGACCTGCCAGACAAGGGCGAAAAGAGCCGGACCGAATTTGCCCGCCAGCTTTTGCTCTTCTTGACCAGCCCAAGGGCCAGTCTGGGCTACTTGGCTTATGCCAAGGAAAATTCTGCCCAAAGTCCCCTGGTCAGCAAATTGATCAAACTGAGCCGGCAGTATGAAGAAGAAAAAACAGCGGAGATCGCGGAAGGGATGGCTTACGACAACAATCCGCAAGACATCTCGGAAGATTTGGCTGAGCGCTTGTATGGCAAAGACCTTTTGTCATCGGTTTCCCAGCTGGAAAGCTACTACCAGAATTCTTTTGAATACTTCCTTAACTATGGCCTCCGTTTGCGGCCCCGGGCAGAAAATGAACTGAATGCCATCCAGTCCGGCAACTACTTCCACCGGACCTTTGAGCTTTTGCTTAAGGTAATGCAAAAGCGGGAGCTTGAGATGGACAAGATCAGTGAGCTGGACTTGGAGCTTTTGCTCAAAGAAGTCAGAAACGAGATCTTGCAAGAGCCGCTCTACCAGCAGTTCTTGCGCGATCCATTCAATGAATATCTCTTTAAAGCCTTTGACAAGACGACCAGCAAGGTGGCCCAAAACTACCGGCGAAAGCAGCAGGAAAACAAGATGCGGGCTACTTACGGGGAACTGGCCTTTGGCCCTACGGAAAAGCTGGCCGGCCTGGTCCTGCCTTTGAAGAAGTTTGCCGGCAAGCGGAAGATCAGCCTCCGGGGCAAGATCGACCGGGTCGACCTTTTTAACGGGGACCAGCATGTCTTGGGCCAGCTGATCGACTACAAGTCTTCAGACCACAGCTTCAACCTGGCTCGTTTTGCCAGCGGGGTGGATCTGCAGATGATCGCTTACCTGGACGTCTTGGAAAAGAACCGGGACCTGCTGGCCGGCGGGCGGCAATTTGACCTTTTGGGGGCCTTTTACCAGTATGTCACCCGCAAGCTGAATTCCGTCAACTCTTCCTCGACTGCCTTGTTTGACAGCAAGCTGCAGCTGAAGCAGAGCATGCTGGGCGGGGAGGACAAGTTGAAGCTGTCCGGGGTCTTTGTCAGTGAGCCAGCCTGGTACCAAGAAGTTGACCAGGTTCTTGAGAAAAAGGCAACCAGTCCGGTCTACCGGGGCCTTAAGCTGAATAAGAGCGGCACTTTTGGCAAAAAAGACAACTTTTTTAGCCAAGACGAAATGGAAGAACTGCTGGAATATGTCGAAGCTCTAATTGAAGACGCCGCCAGCGAAATTTTGAGCGGGCAAATTGCCTTGAATCCTTTCCGGCAAGGAAACAACACTGGCCTTGCATACAGTGACTACAAGGACATCTTCTACTTTGACCAGCAGCTGCCAAGCAACTCCTACCGGGATCTGCCAAACCTGAAAAAGGCGGATCTGCTGGCCTTGATTGAAAAGCGGCTGGGGCAGGAAAAATAAGGCAAGTTTTATAGAAAGGAAAAAGAATGGCTGTAAAATACACACCAGACCAGGCCAGCGCCATTGAAAGCCGGGGACAGGACCTTTTGGTCTCGGCTTCGGCAGGTTCAGGCAAAACCAGCGTTTTGGTTGAAAGGGTCATCCGGGAAATTATGGAAGACCACTTGGAAGTTGGCCAGCTTTTGGTCATTACCTTTACCCGGGCAGCGGCCAGTGAAATGAAGCAGCGGATCAAGCAGCGTCTGCAAGAGCGCCTGCAAGAAGAAAAAGACAGCAGCCAGGCCGACTTTTTGCGCCGGCAGCTGGCCGAGATCGATACCGCGATCATTTCCACGATTGACTCTTTCTGTTTGGACGTCATCCGCCGCTTTTACTTTGTGATCGACATTGACCCGGACTTCAGCATTCTGACTGACGCGACCCAGATCGAGCTGTTGAAGGAAAGAGCTCTGAGAGATGTCGAGAATGATTACCTGCAAAATGAGGACCAGGAGAAAAAAGACCGCTTTAGGGCCTTTTACGATGCTTTTGCCGGTGACAGTAACGCTGACGCGGCCAGAGACCTGCTCCTAGATTTATACCAGTATGCCATAGCCCGGCCGCACTACCGGGACTGGCTGCAAAAATTGGCAGATCCATATCAGCTGGTAACCAGCGACGTGGTTGACAGTCCCTTGTGGCAGAAGAAGATCAAGCCCTATCTGGTAGAAGAATTTTCCAATCTGGCTGACAAGCTGACGGATTTAATGGCAGAAGCAGACTTTGACCATGAAAAGTTTGCCAAGTACCAGCCAGCTTTTACGGCTTTTGCCGCCAGCCTTTCCAGCTACCGGGAAAGCCTGGCTACAGACGACCCCTTTGACCGGCAAAGAGAGCTGCTGGCTGCCTGCCAGTTTGCCGGGACCTTGCGAACCAACAAGGATATCGCTGACTTTGTCGAGGAGGCAAAAGCAGTCAAGGAAGCGGGAAAGCAACTGGTCTTCAATGTCTACACCAGTTTTTACGCTAACAGCAATGCTGATCAGCAGGCTTTGTTGGCCAAGGGGGCAGATATTGCGAAGGCGGCCGCTGAAGTCGAGCTGGCCTTTATTGACCGCTTCAATGCGTTAAAGCGGAATGACCGGGTCCTGGACTTCAGCGACATGGAGCAATTGGCCTATGAAATTCTGACCCAGGACAGCTCAAATTCCGATCTGGCCCGGGCCTACTACCAAAACCGCTTCAAGGAAATCATGGTCGATGAATATCAGGATACCAATGCCTTGCAGGATGGCTTGATCCAGCAGCTGAAAAAAGACGGGAAAAACAACCTTTTCATGGTCGGGGACGTTAAGCAGTCAATCTATGGTTTCCGCCAGGCTGAACCCAGTCTTTTTATCGCCAAATACGACGAGTATGGCCAGGAAAATGCTGCGGGCAAGAAGAGAATTATTTTTGCCGAAAACTTCCGTTCCAGCCAGCCGGTCACCCAGGCCGTCAACTTGATCTTTGACAGCCTCTTGACCAAGGACTTTGGCGGAATCGACTACAAAAACGAAGGACAGCTGAAATTCGCGGCTGGCTATGATCCCCAAGCGGCCCTGCCGACAGAAACCGAAGTCCTCTATCAGGAAGATTCGTCAGCTTCAGAAGACGACGGGGAATTGGACCTTGGCGATTTGGCCATGGTGATCAGCCGGATCCAAAAGTTGATTAACGACCAGACGCCAATTTTTGACCCAAAGACCGGACAGACCCGGCCAATCAGCTATGGTGACATCGCCATTTTGACCCGATCAAAGACCAGCAATCTGGACATCAAGCAGGAATTTGATCGCTACGGGATCCCGCTCTTTGTCATGGACGTCCAGAACTACTTCCAGACCTTTGAATTGACGGTCATCATGTCCTACTTGAAGATCATTGACAATCCAGACCAAGATATTCCGCTGGTGGCAGTTCTCCGGTCTCCGATCTTCAACTTTACCAGTTCTGATTTGGCTGAAATCCGCTTGGTCAACAAGAGCGTCAGCTTCTATGCGGCTTTGAGAACTTATTCTAAAAAAGACAGCGATTTGGCTGCCCGCTGCCGGGACTTTTTGGACCAATTGCAGGACTTGCGGGACTTTGCCTTGAGCCACCGGATCTCTGAACTGCTTTGGACCATCTATGAATGGACCAGTTTTTTGGAAATCGTGACGGCCATGCCCAACGGCCAGCAGCGCCGGCTCAATTTGACCGCCCTGTATGAAAGAGCTAGTGCTTATGAAAGCTCTGGCTTTAAGGACCTCTACCAGTTCATCAACTTTATTGCCAGAATGCGGAAGAACCAGAAGGATCTGGCCCAGCCGGTCTTGAGCGAAAATGCCGACAATTCAGTCAAGCTGCTGACCATCCACGCTTCAAAGGGGCTGGAATTTCCGGTGGTCTTTGTCCTGGGCCTGGAGCACCGCTACAACTATCAGCAAGACATTACTGGCAGTTACGTTCTGGATGCAAGCGGGCTGGGTTTGTCTTTTGCCTACCCATTTGATGAAGCGGAATACCGGGCGGATACTTTGGTCAATGCTTGGCTGAAGATCGCCAAAAAGCAGAAGCTGCTGGAAGAAGAAGCCCGCCTGCTTTATGTGGCTTTGACCCGGGCCAAGCAGAAGCTGATTTTGGCGGCAAATATCAAGCTGCCGGCCAAAAGCGACCTGGAGGGCCTGGAAGAGAAGTGGGCCAAGGAAATTTCCGCTGGCCGCCTGCCGCTTTTGGACAAGATGAAGGTGGCCAAGCCCCTGGACTTTTTGGCACCAGCCTTGGCCCACGCCAAGCAAGTAAAGAGGCTGGGAGAAAAAGCCGTCAGTGACTTGGCAGCTGGCAAAGAAGAAAATCTGGTTTTCGTGCACTTTGATCCGCAAAAAGACCAGGCTCAGTTGCCAGCAACTGAAGCCGCGGCTAATAGCGGGGAGGACTTGACTGAAGACGAAGAAGCCGTCTTTAAGCAGGCGGAAAAGCTCTATGCTTTCAGCCAGGGCGGCTACCCGTACTTGGATGCCAGCCGGACCACGGCTTACCAGGCGGTGTCTGAAATCAAGAAGGCTTTTGGCGACCCGATCGAAGACGAACTGGCAGACTCCCACATTTCTGAACTGCGCTCAGCCAACCGCTACTTGCAGCCGATCGACACTGAACCCGACTTCCTTTTCCAAAACACGGTCAGCTCAGCTGAACTGGGGACGGCCAGTCACTTGGTCTTGCAATATTATGACTATGCCAAGGGGGACAGGGATGCTATTGACAGCTGCATTGCCAGCCTGGTTGAAAAGGGCCGGCTGAGTCAGACTTTGGCGGACAAATTGGACAGGGAAGCCTTGTCTTGGTTCGTCAAGAGCGACTTTGCCAAGGACTTCTACCAGCACCCAGACCGGCTCTACCGGGAGGAAAATTTTGCCACCATTTTGTCGCCAAAGACTTTATTTAAAGATTTCAGCGATTTTCCAGGAGAAATTTTGGTTCATGGGACAATCGATGGCTATTATGAAGCAGAGAATGGTATCATTTTATTTGACTACAAGACTGACCACGTTAACCCGCGCAAGCAGGATGAAGCAATTCAGAAACTGAAGCAGAAGTACCAAGGGCAGCTGCGCCTGTATGAAAGAGCCTTGAATGAATCTGGCCGCCTGCCTGTTTTGAAAAAGTACCTGGTTTTGCTGAGCTGCCGGGAAATTGTTGAGGTTGATTAGAAGTTTTTAGAAGTGAAAGGAGCGGAAAATGGCGGATTTTTTTGCCGGCGAAACTTTCGCGGTCGTTGACTTGGAAACGACCGGGACGCGCAAAGAGGAGGGGGACCGGATCATCCAGTTTGGCTGCGCCTTGGTCAAAAATGGCGAAGTGGTCAAGACATATTCATTTATGATGAATCCCCACCGGGAAATTCCACTGGCCGTGACTAATTTGACTGGGATCAACCAGAAGATGGTGGCTGGTCAAGCGGATTTCAAGCACTATGCCCCGAAGATCCGCGAGATTCTGCAGGATACGGTTTTCGTGGCCCACAATGTCAATTTCGACTTTCCCTTCTTGAATTACGAGTTGACCAATGCCGGCTTTGATGCCTTGACCTGCAAGGCAGTCGACACGGTTGAACTGGCCAAGATCGCCTTTCCGACCCTGCCTTCTTACAAATTGCGGGATTTAACGGCCAGCCTGGAGATCAAGCATACCAACCCTCATAAGGCGGATTCTGATGCCTACGGCACGGCCGTCTTGCTTTTGAAGATCATCGACAAGCTGGCCTCTTTGCCCCAGGCCACTTTGAATGTCCTGGGCTCTCTGTCTGGCGGCTTGATCAGGGACACGGGCTACGTGATCAAGGAGATCGCTGACCAGTCCCGCCAGGTGCGCCGCAAGCTGCCCAAAGACAAGATGCAGGTCCGCAACCTGGTCTTGAAGCGGCAGGAGATTCCAGCGGTGCCGCACGGCGAAAACGGCAGCTTTCCGCAAAAGCAGGCTGACAAGCGCCGGCTTTTCAAGGGGAAAATCAATTACCGCCAGGCCCAGGTGGACCTGATCGACCAGCTGCATGCCTTTATTGAGCAAGGGGACCAGCGGGTCATGCTGGCTGAAGCGCCTAACGGAACTGGCAAGACTTTTGCCTACCTGTTTGCCTATGCCTACCAGCTCTATTCCGGGAAAAAACTGGTGATTGCCACGCCGACCAAGGTCCTGCAGCAGCAGCTCCTGGACCAGGAAATTCCGCAGCTGCTGCGGGTTACGGGCTTGGGCTTGAATGCGGAAATGGTCAAATCCAGCAGCCATTACCTCGACCTGGACGGCTTTGCCCAGAGCCTTTACCAGAATTCGCCCAACAAGGCGACCTTGATCCTGCAGATGGAAATTCTGGTCTGGCTGACGGAAACGACGACTGGCGATTTAGACGAGCTGCAGCTGACCAGCGAGCAGCTGCCGATCTTCAACCAGCTCAAGCACCCGGGGGATGCCCGGGTTGCCAGCCAGTTTGCCGCGGTCGACTTTTGGAACCTGGCCCGGCGCCGGCAGGAGCAGGCCAATATCCTGGTGACCAACCATGCCTACCTGGTCAACCACTACATGGACTCCATCTGGGGGCAGAATCCTTACCTGGTAATCGATGAAGCCCACCGCTTCAGTGAAAACCTGCAGACAGCACGGACGGACTCCCTGCGCTTGGAAGCGATCTGGGGCAGCATCAGCCACTTGCGCAACCTCTTGTATTTCACTGACAACAACCTGCTCAAGCAGAGCTCTGAAAACGTTCAGCTGCAGTTCATGCTTGACCTGCTGGACCAGGAAAGCCTGGATCTGATCCACACTTTGAACCGGATGCAAAAGTACCTCTACCAGCACAAGGGCCAGGCGATCAGCCGGGTCCTGCTGCCAAACAAGAGCCTGCAGCTGACCATGCAGGGCAGCGACCTCTTTCCGCCGGATTCGCCTTTCCGCGGTCTGCTGCGGCAGTTCCAGCAGGAACTGGAGCAGGTCCGAATCCATACCAACCAGATCCGCTACCTGCTGGAGCAGGAGAAGGACCGCTTTTTGACGGATGAGGAATCGCTGCTGGCAGAATTAAACGACCAGGTCGACCGGCTGGAATTCTACACGGAAAAGGGTTACCAGCTGGCAGATCTCTTAAACCAGCCGCTACTGGATCATCTTGGCTTCGTGGTCAACGTCAGCAACCCAGAAGATGCCTTGAGCAGCAACCTGCACTGGCTCAGCCTGGACAGTTCTGAAGAATTGCATAAAATTTACGACCGCTTTGACCATATCAGCATGATCAGTGCGACAATAACTAATGACGGCAATTTTGATTTTGCCAAGCAGGTGCTGGCCCTGCCAAGCCAGGGTCTGGTCTGCTACAAGGGCAAGGCCAGTTTCCCGATGGCGCAGCACCTTGAAATTCTGGCCCTGGGCGAGGGGCAGCCGGAGCCGGACAGTCCGGGCTTTTTGGAAGAACTGAAGCGGATTTTGACCCGGGATTTGAGCGGGCAAAAGCACATCTTGTGCCTGTTTACCAGCCTGGACATGATCAAGCAGCTCTATCTCGACCTGCTCAATGACCCGCGGGTCAAGGATTATGAACTCCTGGCCCAGGGGCTAACCGGGTCAAATGAACGGATCACCCGCCGCTTCGTGATTGCCCAGCAGTCAATTCTTTTGGGGGCGGACAGCTTCTGGGAAGGCGTCGACTTCCACAACTGCGGCATCGATCTGGTGATCGCGACCCGTCTGCCGTTTGAGTCACCGGACCTGCCGGAAGTCAGCCTGCGCCAGCACTATTTGGCGCAGCGGGGCTGGGACGTCTTTCAGGAAGACTCGCTGCCAAGGGCGATTCTGCGCCTGCGGCAGGGATGCGGCCGCTTGATCCGGGGCGAGGATGACTATGGCCAGTTTTTGATCCTGGATCCGCGGATCTGGACCAAGAGCTATGGCCCGGATTTCCGGTCCAGCCTGCCGGCACCAGTTCAAAAGATAAAAATCAGTGAATTAAAAAAGAAGTTAAAGTTCGAGAGGCAACATGTTCAACGATAAAGTCAAAAACGTCCTGCAATACTTGGCCTGGCTGGTCTTTTTCCTGTTTCTGCTCTACGCGGGAACGGTCGCGGTCGTGGCCAAGGCAGCCAAGCCTTACAGCCAGCACAACGCGAAAGTCGCCAAGCTGGTCAAGCGGACTTCCATGACGAAAATCACCAGTTACTACCACCTCAACCGGGGCGTCAGTTCTTACGCGGCCAGTGGGGAGACGAGCAAGGGCAAGGCGGCCTACTTCATCTACCTGCCGGGCAGCCACAAGGCTTACTACTACTCAGCTGGAGACGGCGTAAGCGAGAGCACGGTCAAGAGCAAGTTCCAGAAGGCCTACCCGAAGAAGACGGTCAAGGAAGTCAACCTGGGCTGGTACAAGAAGCAGGCCGTCTGGGAAGTCACGGCAACCAACAGCGACGGCAGCTACTGCTATGTTTTGTACCGATTTAAAGACGGAAAGCAGCTCTCTCTGGTCGATAAATTATAGAAGCGCCGCGAAAAATCTGCTATGATTGAAAGAGTTAAACAAATTTGAGGTGGAATTTAAATAATGACAGAATTGATTTCAATCAGAGAATCAAGCAAGCACGTTGATGAAGAAGTCCGGATGCATGTCTGGCTGACCGACAAGCGTTCCAGCGGCAAGATCGTCTTCCTGCAATTGAGAGACGGCACGGCTTTCTTCCAAGGGGTTGTCCGCAAGAACGCCGTCAGCGAGGAAGTTTTTGAAGCAGCCAAGGGCCTGCGCCAGGAAGCAAGCTTCTACATCACCGGGACCATCCATGAAGATGCCCGGTCTCACTTTGGCTACGAAATCCAGATCAGCGACCTGGAAGTCGTGTCAAACAACGAAGGCTACCCGATCACCAACAAGGAACACGGGATCGACTTCCTGCTGGACCACCGGCACCTGTGGCTGAGAAGCCGCCGGCCATTTGCCATCATGCAGATCAGAAACCGCATCTTCAAGGCTAC
>NZ_BOCG01000327.1 GCF_016587775.1 Lactobacillus nasalidis
CGGGTGATGAACTACGATGCCGCGGCCTACCGCTACCAGCTCACCAAGAGCAAAAAGCTCTATCCCGTGCTCACGCTGGTGGTATACTACGGGAAAGAAGCTTGGAACTACAGCCGGAATTTGCTGGGGAACATCAATCTGCAAAAGCTCCCCGAGGAAATGCGGCCGCTGATCAGTGATTACAAGATCAAGGCTTTTTACCGGATCAGCGACTTGAATGCAAAAGAGCTGGATAAGTGTTTCAAGAGCGCCTTTTTCTGCCTGGCGGAATATTTCATCCAGACCAATGCTGGTGAAGAATACCACCCAAGCGCCAAGAAGCTGTCGGTAGAAGATGTGAAGCTTCTTTTGGATATGATGGACGCCCTGTCGGGCAGCCATGCTTATGACGAATTAATCAAGGAATTGGGAAAAAGAAATAAGAACGAGGTGACCACCATGACTGAAGTACTGCCACAATTTATCCAGGTCAAGGTTGACCGGGCCAAGAAGGAAACTGCCGAAGAAGTTACTAAAGACCACTTGATCAACATCTTGAAAACCACCAACTTGACTCCAGACGGGGCCATGGATCTCTTGGGCATCCCAGAAGCGGACCGGGCCATGTACAAGGACCTGCTCAAGAAAAAGTAGGCAACACAAAAGCGGACAAACCAAGCCTGTCCGCTTTTCTTTATGGATCAGTCTAGTCTGCCTTCAGCAAAAAGGCTCTGATTGCAGCCTTCAAGCCGGCCACTGCCGTGTCTAGCGGCATAGACGGCGTGTTTGGCCGCTTAACCACTTGCTCTGGCAAAAACGGAATATGAACGAAGCCGGCCTGCATCCCTGGATGTTCTTTTCTCAAACTCTGTGCGTAATACATGACATGGTTGCAGACGAAGCAGCCGGCCGTAGTCGACACTTCAGCCGGGATGCCGGCTTCTTTGATTGCTTTCACCATATCTTTAACCGGCAGCTGGGTAAAGTAAGCAGCTGGTCCTTCTGGATCGATTGCCTGCCCTTCTCTTTTGTCCCCGCTGTTGTCCGCGATCGGGCAATCATCATAATTGATGGCAACCAGTTCTGGTGTCAGGCATGCCCGGCCGCCTGCCTGGCCAACGTTTAACAGGAAATCTGGATCTTCTTTTTCCACGGCTGTTTTCAATTTTTTCTCGCTTTCCAGGTAGCTGGTCGGCAGCTGCAGCTTGACGATTTCACAGCCAGCAATTTCATCCGGCAGCAATTTTACGGCTTCAATAGCCGGGTTGATTTTCTCATGATTGAAGGGGTTGAAACCCGTCACTAATACTTTGGTCATTTTTTAGTCCTTTTCTTTTTTAGGCACTTTCTTGAAAAAAAGTCTCTCTTGCTAGTAAACTAGATAGGTATACAAACAATAGAAAGTGGGTCCAACATGTTTTTCTTCTTCCTTGAACCAGTATTGATCTACAACTGGCTCCTTATCCTGGCCGCGATCATTCCGGCTATCTTTTTGATGATCAAGGTCTATCAGTCCGACCGGCTGGAGCCGGAAAGCCCCTATATCCTGCGCAAAATGGTCACTGGCGGGATCTGGTCGGCCGTTGTCGCCGGCATCCTTGAATGGATCGCCAACGGCGTCTTAACCAGCTTTGTCTCCCAAAAAGACCCAATCTACAACGTTATCATGTACTTCGTGATCGTTGCCTATGCTGAAGAAGGCTCCAAGTACTTCTTCTTGAAGCGCCGGTCCTGGTTCAGCCAAGAATTTAACTGCCAGTACGACGGGGTCGTCTACGGTGTCTTTGTGGCTCTGGGCTTTGCCCTTTGGGAAAATATTTCTTATGTCACCATTTACGGCTTCTCTACTGCCTTAGTCCGGGCCGTGACGGCCATCCCTGGCCACGCCTGCTTCGGGGTCTTCATGGGGATCTTCTACGGCCTGGCCCGCGGCTATGCCTATTTGGGCAAGGACTTCCGCTCCAAGCTCTTCCGCGTTCTGGCCGTTGTCGTTCCGGCTGCCTTGCACGGCAGCTACGACTACGTGGCTTCGCTCAATTCCGCCGATGGCCAGTGGATTTTCCTGGCCTTCATCGCCGTCCTCTTTTTCATCTCCTTCCGTTTGGTAAACAAGATGTCCAAAAACGACAAGTACTTTGAAATCGACCGGCGAAACTTCCGCTTCTGATTTAAATTTTCAAGCAAAAAATCTGCCCTCGCGTCATGCAGGGGCAGATTTCTTTTTTCTCAGAAAACAGCTAATCCAGCTCTGCCAGGTCATATGGCGTTTCCTGGTAAACGGCATAGTTGATCCAGTTGCTGAAGAAGGTCGAAGCCGCCAGACTCCAGGTGAGGCGCGGCTTTTTCTCCGGATCGTCGCTTGGGAAATAGTTGACCGGCAAAAGCGGAGCAAGACCGGCTTTCACGTCCCGGTGGTATTCTTCAGACAAGGTGTCTCTTGAATATTCCAAATGGCCGAAGCTGAAGATCTGCCGCAAGTCCCTGCTTGCCGCGATCGCCACGCCCACTTCCGGCCCCTCTGCCAAAATCTGCAGGCTGCTCTCCTTTAGTTGGTCTGGATAAATCGTGGTATAGCGGGAATGCGGACAGCGGTAGGAATCGTCAAAGCCCCGAAGAAGCGGGCTTGCCCCCGTCACTTCCTGCTCGTAGATGCCAGACAGCTTGTTTTTTAAAGGCTGCTTGTCAATTCCAAAGTGGTAGTACAAACCGGCCTGGGCGCCCCAGCAAAGGTGAAGGCTGGAATAGACATGGGTCTTGGACCATTCCATCAGTTGGCAGAGCTCGCTCCAATAGTCGACTTCCTGGAAAGGCAGCTGCTCAACCGGGGCACCGGTGATGATCATCCCATCATAGCGCCGGTCTTTGATATCGGCAAAAGTCCGGTAGTAGTTCTTTAAGTATTCGTTGGAAGTATTTTTGGACTTATGGCTGGCCATATAGAGAAATTCAACTTCCAGCTGCAGGGGGGTGTTGGCCAGGTGGCGAAGCAACTGCACTTCAGTATTGGCCTTCTTAGGCATCAAGTTGACTACCAGAATCTTCAAAGGCCGGATGTTCTGGGTCATGGCCCTTTGCTCATCCATGACGAAGATATTCTCCTGCCTCAAAACATCAATGGCAGCTAGCTTTTTGTCTAAAGTAATTGGCATCCTCAATCGTCTCCTGTTTAAAATTCTTTCGTTTAATTTACCATTAATTCTGAAAAAAAGCTAACAAAAGAATTAATTCTTTTAAACTTTTGCAAAAGAAAAAGCCCGCTTGCGCGGGCTTTCTCAGGATAGACATGTGAAGTCAAATTAAGTTGTTAGTCAATGTTGTCGTTAATGTTGAAGACGACGGACTTAACCCGGGTCATGGCCTGGATTGAGTACTTGACACCTTGCACTCCGGCACCTGAGCTCTTAACGCCCAGGAATGGGAAGTTGTCCGGACCTCTTTGGGTCTTGTTGTTGATGTGGACCGTGCCGACTTCCAGCTTGCCAGCAATGGCAAAGGCCCGTTCAAAGTTCCGTGAGAAGACGGAGCTTTGCAGACCGTATTCTGACTCGTTGGCAATCTTGACTGCTTCATCAGCTGACTTGACGCGGATGAATGGCAGAACTGGGCCGAATGGTTCTTCCCAAGCCAGCCGCATGTCGGTCGTGACTTGGTCCATTACCATTGGGTAGATCAGGTTGCCTTCACGCTTGAAGTCAAACAACGGCTTAGCGCCCTTTTCTTCAGCTTCTTCAATCAAGCCTTGTACGTAGTCGGCAGACTTGGTGTCGATCAAAGGCGTGATGTCAGCGTCGTCTTCCGGCATGCCGACCTTCAAGTCCTTGACCAAAGCGTTGACCTTTTCGATCAATTCATCAGCCACGCTGTCCATGACCAGGACCCGCTTAACTGCAGTACACCGCTGGCCTGAGTAGCCAAAGGCACCGGCAACGATGTTCTTGGCCGTCAGGTCCAAGTCAGCGTCTTCCAAGACGATGGCCGCGTCCTTGCCGCCAAGTTCCAGCATGATTGGCCGCATCCCGGCCAGCTTGCCGATGTTCTTGCCAACAGCACTGGAACCGGTGAAGTTGATGAAGTTGACAGCTGGGTGTTCAACGATGTAGTCGCCGATCACCCGGCCGCGGCCAGTAATGGTGTTGAAGACACCAGCTGGCAAGCCGGCTTCAGCAAAGGCCTTGGCCAAAAGCAGACCGGAAATTGACCCTTGTGTCGGCGGCTTGAAGGCAACGACGTTCCCGCCCATCAGAGCCGGAGCAATCTTTGAGCCAGCCAGGTTGACTGGGTAGTTGAATGGTGAAATAGCCAAAACCAGGCCAACTGGTTCCCGGCGGACAACGGCAATCTTGTTCTTGCTTGCAGCTTCAAAGTTGCCGCCTTCCATGACTTCCCCATCCAAGGTAACGCCGACCTTAGCGGTGTATTCGACGATTTCAGCCGTCCGGGTGACTTCGCCGATAGATGACTTGAGACCCTTGGCGATTTCCTTGGACAAGACTGAACCGATCTTTTCAGCGTCGCGGTAAAGGATGTCGGCCGCCTTTTGCAAATATTGAGCCCGTTCAACGTATGAAAGAGCCCGCCATGCCGGCAAAGCCTTCTTGGCGCTGTCCATCACGTAGTCGACATCTTCGTGTGACATAGCTGGAACAGTACCCAGGGACTTGCCAGTTGCTGGTTCAAAAATTTCAATCGCGTCAGCGGAGTCCCGCCATTCGCCATTGACATAGTTTAAATAGTGTTCTGTCAAGAGAGCAGCTCCTTTCGTATTAGTACTTACATTTTAAGCCAACTTTAAGCTTTTGCAAGTTTTTTGCAAAAATGTTTTCAATAGCTTTCTGGTGGTTTTGTCTTGTAATTACTCTTGATTACGTTTCTTAGTATAGGTCAGAATTTCCCATTTGAAAATTTCTTCTTTCAGATAGTACTATGCTTTGTTGGAATAGTACCTACCAATTTTAAAATCAGAGCAGACCATGTTTCTGCAAATACCGCCGGGCCACCTTGCTGGCACTCGCGTGCTTGACGGAAACCTGGTAGTTCATCTGCTGCATGTCTTTTTCGCTGATCTTGCCAGCCAATTTGTTCAAGCTCTTGACGATGCCGGGATGCTTTTTGGCAAAGGATGTCTTCATCAAAGGCGCGCCCTGGTAAGGCGGGAAGAATTTCTTGTCGTCCTTTAAGGCCACCAGGCCGTATTGCCGGATTTCCGGGTCGGTCGTGTAGCCGTCAACGACTGCGGCCTTCCCGCTGGCGATGGCCTTGTAGCGCAGCGCTGACTCCATGGTTTTGACCTGCAGATTGAGGCCGTATGCCTTCTTCAACCCCAGATAGCCGTCTTGCTGGTTGGTGAAATCAGGGTCGAAAGCCGCGGTTAGGGAAGAATCCAGCTTGGCCAGATCGCTCAGAGTCTTTAAATCATGTTTCTTGGAAAAAGTCTTCGTGACGGCCAGGTCGTAGCCGTTTTGGTACTTCATTGGCTTCAAGTAGCTCAGCTGGTATTCCTTGGCAAGCAGCTTTTTGGCCAGCTGGTAGGTTTTGGCCGGATCATGCGGGGTTGCCACTTTTTCCTTGACCAGACCCTGCAAGACCGTGCCGGTAAATTCCGGGTAGATGTCGATCTTGCTGCTCTTTAGCGCGCTGAACAGGAAACTGGTGCCGCCAAAGTTGTTTTTGACCGCCACTTTGACATTTGGATTGTCCTTTTCGATCAGGTCCTTGTACATGTTGATCAAGATGTCGGGCTCACTGCCCATCTTGCCGGCAATAACTACTTCTTCCTGTTTTGGCGAAAAAAGCTTCGGCATTTGGCTGACTCCAAGGCCGAGCGCCAAGATTGCCAAAACCGTTGCTGTCAGCTGGAAGTGCTTCTTAGAAGAAGACATGAACTTGAGCAGAGCCGACATGGCCAGGGTCAAGATGGCTGACAGGCCGGCACCGATCAAGAGATAGGTGTTGTTGTTTTGCTGGATGCCCAGCATGATGTAAGTCCCCAGGCCTCCGGCACCGATCATGGCGGCCAGCGTAGCCGTGCCGATGATCATGACCAAAGAGATGCTGACGCCGGAAAGAATCATCGGCAAAGCCATCGGAAATTCCAGCCGGGTCAACTTTCTCCAGCGGCTGAGGCCAAAGGCATCAGCGGCTTCTTCCAAGTTGGGGTCGATATTGCGCAGGGATGAATAGGTGTTTTGGTAGATTGGCATCACCCCGTAAGCCGTTAGGGCGATCAAAGCCGGAGTCGTCCCAATCCCGACCAGGGGAATCAACAGGCCCAGCAAGGCCAGGCTGGGGATGGTCTGGATGATGCTGGTGATCTGAAAGACAACTTCCCCGGCTCTTTTGCTGTGGGCCAGCAGCATCCCCAAAGGAATCGCGAGCAAACAGGCAATCAGCAGGGCTTCAACAGACAAAAGCAAGTGCTCGCCAAGAGCCGCGAGGATCTGCCCCTGGTGCGAGGCTGCTGTATTAATCAGTTCTTTCATTTTAGTCCCCCAATTTTCCTAAATAACGCAGCAGGCCAGCAACCGTGATCTGGTAGCCGCGGCCCTGACAGCTGAACTTCAAAAGGCCGTCTTCTGCAGGCAATTCCGTGACTTCTTCAACCCGCTCAACTTGCGGCAGGCCGGCTGCTGCAAGTTTTTCAAGTTCCGGGCAGGCCAGCAGTTCCCCCATGGTCCCCAGCCGCGGACGGGCACTTTTGAAGAAGTCGGCGACAAAAGCGTTGGCAGGCTTTTGCAGGATGTCTTCCGGGCAACCGACTTGCAGCAATTCCCCGTCTTTAATCACGCCGATCCGGTCGCCCAGGCGCAGGGCTTCTTGCATGTCATGAGTCACGAAGACGACCGTCGTCTGGCTCTGGCGGTGCAGGTCCAGCAGAAGCTCCTGCTGCTGGCGGCGCAAGACCGGATCCAAGGCACTGAAAGATTCGTCCATCAGAATCAGCTTTGGCCGGCTGGCCATAGCCCGGGCAATGGCTACCCGCTGCTGCTGGCCGCCAGAGAGTTCACTTGGAAACCGGTCTAGGTATTTTTCACCCGGCAGCCCCACCTGCTTCAGCAATTCCAGCGCCCGCTGGCGGCGCTCGGCCTTTTTGACCCCGGCCTCTTCCAGCTGGATCGTGACATTGTCGCCCACTGTCAAGTTCGGGAAGAGACTGCTGGTCTGCAGGACATAGCCCATATGCAGGCGCAGCTGTCGCAGATCGCAGTCCTTGACCCGGTCACCGTCCAGCCAAACGTCGCCGGCGGTCGGCGCGGTCAAGCGGTTGATCATTCTGAGCAGGGTCGTCTTCCCGCTGCCGCTCGGGCCAACCAGGACAAAGAGTTCGCCGTCATTGATCGTTAAGTTGATGTCTTTCAAAATGACGTTCTCTCCGTACGTCATTCCCACGTTGCGATATTCGATCATGTTCTCTCCCTCTGCAATTCATGTAACTTCAATAGTTTCTTGTTAAAGCATACTACCGGACGCAGTACTTGTAAAGTAAAAAGATGCAGGCTTTGCGATTTTTTCGGCGGACTTGCTGGCAAGACTTGCGCCAATATAGGAGGCCTATAATGAAAAGCATCCGCCTTATCGGCTTGCTTTCTGGCCAGCCGTCGTTGCGGCAAGGGAAAAATCCTGCTTGCTTTTTGGTAAATTTTGCTTTATATTAGTAATTGCAAAAGTTACATGTGCAAAGGAGCAGAAAGATGAAAGTTTCGACGCGTTTCAGCGACAGCATCCACCTGCTGGCGTTTTTGGTCATTTACAAGGGGAAAGTCACTTTGTCCAGCAGCAATATTGCCAGTTCATTAAATACCTCGCCGGTGGTCGTGCGGCGCTTGATGGCCAATCTGCGGGATGCAGGCTTCATCAAGACAACCCATGGGTCGCCGGATCCGGAACTTTTGCGGGAGCCCAAGGACATCAGCCTGCTGGAGATCTACCTGGCAACGGAGGGTCACAGCCCCCTTTTTTCAATCGACCATGAGACCAATCCGGAATGCATCGTCGGCGGCAATATCCAGCCGAC
>NZ_BOCG01000328.1 GCF_016587775.1 Lactobacillus nasalidis
GCGGCTGAAAGCCGGCAGGAGACCGACCTGCTTTATCTGCCAGGCCAATTGCCGCAGCTGGCCAAAGCGGCCCGGACCTGCGGCTACCGGGCCCTGGTCTGCCCGGAAAATGCCGATGTGTTCGACCGGCAGAGTTTTCACCAGGCCAGCGAGATCAAGAACTACGTCCAGCAGCTGAGCGGGCAGCGGATCATCGTCATCAACCTGGCCAGCTTGAAGCAGGTCGTGCACCAAGAGCCATCCGTCAAGGCAGCCAAGCCGGCTTTAGACAAGCAGGCCCGCCTGGCTGATCAGCAAAAAAAGCAGCCGGCAGAGCTTGAAATCGACCAGGTGGTGGGGCTGCTCTTAAAAGACCTGGATAAAGCCGGGATACCCTGCCGGCCCTTGAATTCGCTGGCTACTGAATCGGTTGCCAGCCGCTTGCGCCAGCAGCTGGCCGACGACAGCCAGCAGGCGGCGGTCTACCGCTACTCTTTGACCAGCAAGCGCAAAATGGCGCTCATCATCGCCCCGGTGCATACCAGCCGCCAGTAC
>NZ_BOCG01000329.1 GCF_016587775.1 Lactobacillus nasalidis
CTTGCTCAGCAGGGCCGGCAGGATGACCAGCAGCAGGCCGGCCCCGATTTCCAGCACTAGGAGCCGGCTGCTGGTCTGCTTTTGAACCAGCAGCTGCCAGCAGGCGCTGATCAGGGAGACGGCCAGGGAGAGAACGATGAAAACAAAAGAAAATTTGAGTGCAAGGCTTTGCTTGTGCATCCAAATCAACACCTTCCTAAAAAAATGAACAGCAAACAGAGCGCTTTTGCTTACAATTCTAGCAGATTTGTTGCGAATTTAAATAGGCCGCAGCAGCTCAGCTGCTCATAAAATAGAATCTGCGTTAAAATAGAGGAAAAGCAGCTGCAGATTGGAGGAAAAAGATGGATTTATCAGCAGTTAAGGCTCAAGCCAAGCAGGCAGTCAGTGAAATCGTTGAAGCTTCCGGCATCAAGGCCGGTCAAATCTTCGTTGTCGGCTGCTCCTCCAGCGAGGTCTTGGGTGAAACAATCGGTACCAACACCAGCACTGACGTGGCGCAGGCCCTTTACCAGGGGATCAATGAGGTTCTGGAGGCCAAGGGCATTTACCTGGCCGCCCAGTGCTGCGAGCACTTGAACCGGGCCCTGGTGGTCAGCCGGGAAGCCATGGAAAAGTATGATTTTGAACAAGTCAACGCCATTCCCCAGCCCAACCATGCCGGCGGCGCCTTCGCGACGGTCGCTTACCAGGAAATGCCGGACGCGGTATTGGTCGAGGATATTCAAGCCCGCGGCGAGGCGGGAATCGACATTGGCGGCACTTTGATCGGGATGCACCTGCATCCGGTAGTGGTGCCGCTCAGGATCTCCCTGGACAAGATCGGCGAGGCCAGAATCATTTGTGCCCGCCGGCGGCCAAAATATGTTGGCGGCCAGCGCGCGATTTACGACGAATCGTTGATGTAGCGGGCCTGTTTAAGTTTCTTTAAAACAATTGGTATTCTGCTATCAAAACTTAACTTTTAATAGCGAAAGTTTGCGAATGTTGATAAAATTAAATTACATTGTGATTGAACAATTAAGAAGTCAAGGTGGTAAGTCATGAAGAAGTATCAACTAATCGCAAACACGATCAAGCAGCGGATCAAGGACGGCGTCTATCCGCAGCAAAGCTTCCTGCCAAAGCAGGAAGAACTGGCTGAAGAATTTTCGGTTAGCAAGATTACCATCAAGAGCGCGCTGGACCAGCTGGAAAGAGAGGGCTTTGTCTACAAGGAGTCGGGCCTGGGGACGATGGTGCTGTCGAACCTGTCCCTGCTCGGAAAGAATGACTCCCCGGTCAACTCTTTTACCGGCTTGTCTGCTGAAAACGACCATGACCAGGTGACGAGCAAGGTCCTAAAGTTTGAGGTTGCCTTTCCGTCAACCGACCTGCGCGAGAAATTGAATCTGGAAGAAAACGATCCAGTATACGAGATCGTCCGCCTGCGTCTGGTGAACAATGAGCCGCTGGTGATCGAGCATACTTTTATGCCGGTCAGCCAGGTGCCGGCCCTGTCAAAGAAGATTCTGGAAGGCTCGATCTACAGTTACCTGCACAAGAAGCTCCACATCAAGTTTGGCGGCGGCTTCCGCCGGATCAAGGCGGATCTGCCCGATGAGTACGACCTCAAGTACCTGGGGGCCAGCGAAAACACGCCGATCCTGGAAATCGAGCAGATCGTCTGGACCAATTCCGGGGTCAACATCGAGTACTCGCGTTCAAGGAACCTGTTCAACAAGCGTTCTTACATTATGGTTGAAACCAGCCACTAACAAGTACATGAACCAGATGGATTTTCCATCTGGTTTTTCTTTGCCTCATTTTTTCTAAAAAACTTTTTTGTCAAAAAATAAAACATATTTTTTATTTTAACTAGACATAACCAGCTTAGGGTAATATAATATCTTTGTAAGCGATAACAAAGGCGCAAAGCCCAAAATTTTAGGAGGTAATTGTGATGGCTGAAAAGACGGTTATGCTTTGCTGCTCAGCAGGGATGAGCACCAGTATTTTGGTAAAGAAGATGCAGGACGCTGCTAAGAAGGACGGACTGGACTACGAGATTTTTGCCTGTCCAGCAGCTGAAGCTGACTCCAACCTGGAAAACAAGGAAATC
>NZ_BOCG01000330.1 GCF_016587775.1 Lactobacillus nasalidis
ATGACAAGATCACCCTTTACGGAAACAAGAAACATGGTACTAAACACAATGAGTACGTCTGCTATAACGAAAAATGCCCGAACTATGGCATAGTCGTAGATCGGGACAAGAATGCGATGCTTAGCCTTCTAGCGCTGGTTGAGCATCCAGAATTAAATCATGCGCTATAAATTTTAAAGAAAGGAGAGTTAATGGCTAAGGCCCTGGCCTTAGTCATGCGGGTTGGCTGTACCCGAGGATTGGCGAGAGCCTTTCCATGAAGTTGCAAGAGTGGTGCTTCGGTACCTGCGCTGGTCAATGCGGTTACCCCCTTGTTGGGATATCGGAATACCGGTGATGACGGCAATAAGAAAAATGTCTGTATCCATGTCTTTGGACATACGTAGTCAAAAATTACTATTTGGCTACATTGCACACATTTTTTGCAGCAGTTAAGA